>NZ_JAKGTN010000017.1:0-132279 GCF_021568915.1 Vibrio sp. McD22-P3 | reverse complement strand
GGCTGAGTTCTTCGGTAAAGAAGCTCGCCGTGACGTGAACCCAGATGAAGCAGTAGCAATGGGTGCTGCAGTTCAAGGTGGTGTACTAGCTGGTGATGTGAAAGACGTACTTCTACTAGACGTTACTCCTCTGTCTCTAGGTATCGAGACTATGGGCGGCGTAATGACTAAGCTAGTTGAGAAGAACACAACTATCCCAACGAAAGCGAACCAAGTTTTCTCTACAGCAGAAGACAACCAGAACGCGGTAACTATCCACGTTCTTCAAGGTGAGCGTAAGCAAGCGATGTACAACAAGTCTCTAGGTCAATTCAACCTAGAAGGCATTCAAGCTGCACCTCGTGGTATGCCTCAAATCGAAGTAACTTTCGACCTAGATGCGGACGGTATCCTACACGTATCTGCGAAAGACAAGTCGACTGGTAAAGAGCAGAAGATCACTATCCAAGCGTCTGGTGGTCTGAGCGATGAAGACATCGAGAAAATGGTTCAAGAAGCAGAAGCTAACAAAGAAGCGGACAAGAAGTTCGAAGAGCTAGCAGCTGCACGTAACCAAGCAGACCAAATGATTCACGGTACTCGTAAGCAAGTAGAAGAAGCTGGTGAAGCGCTACCTGCAGAAGAGAAAGAGAAGATCGAAGCAGCAATCACTGAGCTAGAAGAAGCTCGTAAAGGTGAAGACAAAGAAGCGATTGATGCGAAAGTTCAAGCGCTAATGGCAGCGGCTCAGAAGCTAATGGAAATCGCACAACAGCAAGCTCAAGCACAAGGTGCGGGCGCTGAAGCTGGCGAACAGCCTAAGCAAGACGACGATGTTGTTGATGCTGAGTTCGAAGAAGTAAAAGACGAGAAAAAATAATTTCTCGTCGCTATAAAGCCCAATCTCGGCGTCGGAAATGCTCATTTGCACTTTCTCTATGAAAACTAAGCAAACTGCGCGTTTCCTCCTTGAGTTTGAACTTTATAGCTTAGAGAATTCAGTGAACTGGGTTCTCGAAAAGTGATTTATGCGGGCGTTTGGGGTAACCTTTACGCCCGCAAATTTGTAAACAGTGAGTTTACGAGAGTCATGTCGCTCTAGATAAGGACACCAATTTTTATCTAGAACGATACAATCCCCAAACAGCGTCGGGCTGTTTGTCGAAGTAATTGGTAACAAGCAATATGTCAAAACGTGATTTTTACGAAGTATTAGGCGTTGATCGTGACGCATCAGAGCGCGACATCAAGAAGGCGTACAAGCGTCTTGCGATGAAGTATCACCCAGATAGAAACCAGGGTGATGAAACCGCTGCTGAGAAATTTAAAGAAGTAAAAGAAGCGTACGAAATTCTTACCGAGCCGCAAAAGAAAGCGGCTTACGATCAGTATGGTCATGCAGCCTTTGAACAGGGTGGTATGGGCGGTGGCGGCTTTGGTGGCGCTGGTGCTGATTTTGGTGATATCTTCGGTGATGTATTCGGTGATATCTTTGGCGGCGGTCGCCGTGGTGGTGGTAGCCGTGCACAACGTGGTGCTGATCTACGTTACAACATGGAACTGTCACTGGAAGAAGCGGTTCGTGGTATCTCTAAGGAGATTGAAGTTCCAACGCTCGTTGAGTGTGAGACTTGTGATGGTAGCGGTGCGAAGAAAGGCTCTTCGCCACAAACTTGTGGTACCTGTCATGGACACGGTCAAGTTCAAATGCGTCAAGGCTTCTTTGCGGTTCAGCAAACCTGTCCTACTTGTCATGGCCAAGGTAAGATCATCAAAGACCCTTGTAATAGCTGTCATGGCCAAGGTCGTATTCAGAAGACTAAGACACTTAATGTTAAGATTCCAGCTGGCGTAGATACCGGCGATCGCATTCGTCTATCTGGCGAAGGTGAAGCGGGAGAGCATGGCGCACCAGCAGGTGATTTGTACGTTCAAGTGCACGTGAAAGAGCATCATATCTTTGAACGTGAAGGCAACAACCTATACTGTGAAGTACCTGTGAGCTTTGCTCAAGCGGCATTAGGCGGCGAAGTGGAAGTACCTACCCTTGATGGTCGTGTAAGCCTTAAAGTACCAGAAGAAACCCAAACAGGACGCATGTTCCGTATGCGTGGTAAAGGCGTGAAAGGCGTTCGCGGCGGCGGTGTGGGTGACCTTATCGTGAAGCTTGTAGTTGAAACACCAGTTAAGCTAAGTTCCCGTCAAAAAGAGCTACTACGTGAATTTGAAGAGTCATGCGGTGGTGATGCTGCTAATAAGCATAAGCCTAAATCAGAAGGTTTCTTCAATGGCGTTAAAAAGTTCTTTGATGATCTAACAAGTTAAGATTATTCAAACTATTGCTAAAGCTCGCGACCAGTCGCGAGCTTTTTTATTGCCCCCAACACGCTGCAGGGGTGGTCACACCTAAGGCGTTTAATGTCATCGACTTATCATCATCCAGACAGCTATCTTTCGTTTGTTGTTGTGATGATTGAGCCGTTGCCTTAATGATGTAGGCAACGGTGCGGCCAGCAGTTATTTCAAACCGATATCGCGTCGTTTGTGAGTCACAGATCGAACAAGTGCCGGCAGAAACAATTTGTTCGAAATGATAGCCGTTGTCATAGCGGCGTTCTAGTTCGTGTTGAATAGCGAGCATATCGCTCAGCGCTACCATACGATGACTCTTCCTAACTTGTTGCAGGTAACTTGGGTAAGCAATACCTGTGATCACTGCAAGTATGGCTAAAGTAATAGCAACCTCGACCAAGGTTAAACCACGTTGAAGCCTGTTACTTTTATTGCATTTCATTTTTCTCCCTAGCCCTAAATAACTCATTTCATTTACTTTAATAGTTTTCGTGGCTGCTAAATTTAACGCAAGTCTTAGTCGTCATTTGTAGGTGGTTTCATTCTTTTTTGGGAAAGATCTCGCGGCTTCTCACTCTTTGAGTTGGTTATTGCGATAGCGGTTCTTGGTGCTCTGCTTTCTGCTGTAGCTCCTACCTTTCAAGACGCTTCTAAGAAACTCAAAGCAACGCGAGCCGCTAATGAGCTATATGCTCTGTTAATGCAAACAAAGGCCGAGTCGATTGCACAGAATACGCCGCTATGGGTTCATTTTTCGGGGCTCTCAGAGCATCCAGAAACTGAGCACTGGAGTGTTGAAGTTACTAATCGTGTTGATATTAATGATCCCGATGCCAGGTTGTTGCGGCAAATAAAAGGCGAGGTGTTTAAAGGCATTGGGTTGTCACTCAATCATTCTAACCATCGGATTAAGTTTGATAATTTGACGGGAATGGCCCTGTCTAATGGCACTATCAAATTACAGCCCTACAGTGATGAGGAGTCTTATATCAATATTCGGACTCACAGTGTTTCTGGTCGAGTGATTGTATGTGATGTTGGCGAGATCCAGTTTGGCTTTGGAGCCTGTCCTAAATGAGAAGTGCCCCTAATCTCGTACGTGGAGTCATGTTGATAGAGCTTGTCATTGCAATGGCTCTGAGTACGTTAGTGCTATCGGCACTTGTTACCTTCTATATGTCTATCCAACGTCATGTTATCGAGCGCTCGCAGTTACTTATTCTTCAGCAAGCGCTGTCAACAACAGCACGGCGAGTTCAAAATGACCTTATACGCTCTGGTGCAGCTGGCTTTAATAATGCGACGCTGAATCCTCAAGGTTCAACACAGACTGTATACATATCCAACAATGGCATATCGGTTCAATATGCTTATTGGGACGACAGAGACCCTAATGTGACCAAACCAATTGAAAATGTAGTGTGGCAATTTGATGCTGATAACCAAAAACTGAAGATTTGCCGTTCAGTTTCAAGTTTGGCATCGGGGGCAAGAGACATTAGTTTTTCCTTCGTCTCGGGATGTACATCCGTATTCGAACCAAACTTGGTGGCGATTTCACGCTTTGAGCTAATCAGCGATGAAGTGGGCTCTTCGAGTAGCACCAATCAGTACCTTAAATTGGAGATGGAAGGACACTTAAGAGCAAAACCTTCTGTCACCGCATCCATTTATCGAGACTTCATGGTGAGGAATGGTCAATGAGGGTCAGACATCAGTTAGGAGCGATCACTTTAATGATGACTTCAATATTGCTGAGTTTGGCTTTGATGTTGTTTATTGGTATGTATAAGACGACATTTTACGAGATCAAGCGTGCACAAAACGAAATTACCTCTCGAAAGTCTTTCTGGCTCGCTGAAGGTGGTGTGGAATGCGCGATTGCTCAGTATCTCCCTTCGCAGAAAATCCCTGCAAGCATTCAGGTTTGCGATGACACATTATCAGTGACAACAAAATTGTGGTCAGACAGTATAACTGGTGATGTGGTGGCTTCAGCGACATCAGGAAACCAGACTATCAGCCGGCGTTTTGCTTTAGCAACTTCCAAATTAAAGTCAGGGGCAATACAAACTTCTGCGAGTATTAAAATCAAATCGTCCTTGGTGATCAATACGCCAGATCCTGGTATGGAAGTGGATGAAGGCTGGGAATGTGCGGCATTTCGCTTCAAAGGTCACCTTTCAGTAAAAGGTTCATTAATTAATCGCGGATTGAGTGATGGTCCAGTGCCTAGTGAAGAGTTTATGAGTCATAAGAAGTGTTTGCAGGAGCACTTAACTACTGTCGTCGGTGGTTGCAGCTCTTCCTCAGATCCCAAATGTTTTGCTAACGATTTTGTTCAAGATGACCAGCTTAACGTATTTGAAGATTTTTTTGGTGTTCCTCGTCATCAACATGATGCGGTGAGAACCAACGGCATGTTTAGAGAGATAAACCTAGAAACTCAAACGGCAGAAGGCCTGTGGGAACGAAAAAACTGTGGAGAAGAGATACTCCAGCAGCTCCGACAGAATAACTTACATCTTTGGATAAATGGCTCATGTGTCATATCGGATGATTACTTAGCAGATATTAAAGTGCTATCGGAAGCGACTGACGGGATTACGCTGCTAGTTCATGAGGGTATATTTGCGATGCAAGGCGCAGCAAGCATTAAAGGTGTTTTGTTTCATTTCAATCAAGACTTTGAACCTTCAATTGAGCAATGGCAACAGTTAGGAATAAGCGACAGTATTACGACACACTTTCCTGAAGATCAATCACTTGCGGCTTATTACCAAGACGGCAGTTTTATGATTACTGGAGGCGCATTTTTTGATTACTCCAATGTAGAACATCTTGCATTATTCCGAGATTCCTTAAGCTTTCAATACAATCATGATGTCATCACTCATTCTAGTTCTTCATCCTCCAGTTACCTATGGAAGAAGGGGGCGTGGCGTGATTTTTAGACAGAGTGGCATCAGCATCATTGAAGTGTTAGTCGCATTGTGCCTTTTTGGAATTAGTGCGTTAGGTCTGGCGAAAATGCAAGTCGACATGGAGCAGCGCTCAGATTTTGCTTATCGAAGTACTCAAGCGCTAGCATTAGCGGAATCAAAGCTAGAGTGGTTTCGAACTCGCGGGGCTGACTCCTCAGTTTCCAATCGAGTTGTTGCAGATTATATGACGGATATTGTTGACGGACAGGACCACTCACATCCAGTGTTTGATGTTAAGTGGACTGTCTCGAAAGTAGCTCTGAATGGAAGCATCAAGACGGTTGAGGTTGAAGTATTTTGGGTTGATCGATTGGGAGTGAAACGCAATGTTGCTCTGGTTACTCAGATTTCCCGCTTTAGTGAGTTTGACTAATTCTCTTGCCTCTATCGTGTCATTTTTCCATTAAGTAAATGAACTGAGAGTCATAGCCAAGGTTTGCGTTATTGTCGCAAGCATTAGGCGCTTAGATGATGGTGAAAATATAAGCTATGTTTATATAATCGGGTCTTTTGCGTGCTAGTTAGATAATTGTTTTGCATTTGTGCATTAACATGTTGGTTAAATGTTATGTTAGTCGGTGTTTTTTGCAAAATAAGTCTACAAATATGGAAAAAGTTCCAAATTATCTACTCTTTTCATCTTTTTTAAATAAAATGGTCACGCAAATATAATCTTCTCGCCTCGCGCGATGAGACCAACAAATAACAACATCACACACGGAGTTACCATGAGTAACCAATCGATTAATCAAGCGCCAGCTCCAAAGCCGAGTGGAATGGATCGCTTTTTAAACTTTATTGAGAAAGCAGGTAACAAGATCCCAGATCCTGCTATCCTTTTCTTCTGGGCACTGGTTATTGTTTGGGTTGCGTCAGCACTTTTATCTAACGTCAGTTTTGATCTGATTAACCCACGTACAGGTACTGCACTAGAAGTTAATAACCTACTTACTGGTGAAGCACTGGCTAGCTTTTTAGCTAATATGGTGACAACCTTCACTGGTTTTGCACCGCTAGGTATCGTTCTTGTTGCGATGCTAGGTGTTGGTGTTGCTGACTCTTCAGGCTTTATTACTACAGGCCTTAAGAAGATGCTTAACTTCACACCAGCTAAGCTACTAACACCAATGCTAATTCTTGTTGCGATTGTATCGCACACAGCAGCAGATGCAGGTTATGTACTGGTTATCCCTCTAGGTGGTATCATCTTCCACGCAGCCGGCCGTCACCCATTAGCGGGTATTGCAGCAGCATTTGCTGGTGTATCTGGTGGTTTCTCTGCGAACTTTATCCCTTCAGGTATCGACCCACTACTTGCTGGTTTCACGCAGACTTCTGCTCAAGTTCTTGATCCTGAGTACATCGTTAACCCTCTAGCAAACATTTTCTTCACTGGTCTATCTTCAGTGATTATTGTTGCTATCGGTTGGTATGTTACAGAGAAAATCATCGAACCGCGTCTTGCGAACACACCTGTAGATGAAGATGCAGAAGAAGCACCGGACCTAGGTACATTTACTGAGACTGAATCTAAAGCGTTCCGCGCTGCTGGTTGGTCAATGGTTGCTGGTATCGCGCTATTAATCGCAGCGATCATCCCTGAGACATCGGCACTGCGTTCACCTGAAGGTGAGATCACTGCGTTCTCTGCGCCATTAATGAAGTCGATTGTTCCTCTAATCTTCATTCTATTTATCATCCCTGGTTACGTATATGGACGTGTTTCTGGCACATTCAAGAACAGCAATGATGTAATCAAAGCGATGTCTGACACAATGGCGACAATGGGTGCGTACATTGTAATGTCATTCTTCTGTGCACAGTTCCTAGCGGCGTTTGGTCAATCAAACATTGGTACTATGCTGGCGCTTTACGGTGCAGAAGGTCTGAAAGCGATGAACCTTCCTGGTGAAGCGACGATTGTTGGTATGATTCTGCTAACAGCGTGTGTAAACCTGCTTGTTGGTTCTGCATCTGCGAAATGGGCACTGATTGGTCCTATCCTTGTTCCAATGCTAATGGCAGTAGGTATCTCTCCTGAGCTATCTCAAGCGGCATACCGTGTAGGTGATTCTGTTTCTAACATCATTTCACCACTAATGGTATTCTTCCCTCTAGTTGTGGTTTACTGCCAACGCTACGTTAAGTCGACGGGTATCGGTACGCTTGCGTCACTAATGATGCCATTCTCTATTGCAATGCTAATTGGTTGGACAATCTTCTTGCTAGCTTACTGGGCACTAGGTATCCCTCTAGGTATCCAAGCGCCATACACTTATACAATGTAAGTTGGTAGACAGTTAGAACAAAGCCCGCCCTTTCTATAAAGGGCGGGCTTTTTAGTTTAAGTAATAGCTAAAACTTAGTCTTTCAAGAATCCAGCATGAAAGCGTAAGTGATCTTCAATAAAACTCTGAATGAAGAAATAGCTGTGGTCATAACCAGGCTGCATACGAAGCTTTATATCACTACCAGAAATTTCTGCCGCAGCTAACAACAGCTCTGGCTTTAGCTGCTCTTGTAGGAATCCGTCGTCTTCCCCTTGGTCTACTAAAATTGGCAGCGTTGCCATCTTAGCTTTAAGCAACTCAGCACTGTCATACTGTTTCCAGTCATCCGTATTGTTACCAAGGTACTGACTCAGTGCTTTTTGGCCCCAAGGGCAGTTCATTGGATTACTGATTGGGCTAAATGCCGAAATAGAGCGATATCTATCACTGTTTTTTAATCCAATCGTTAGCGCGCCATGTCCGCCCATGCTGTGTCCAGAAATGGATCGAACCTGTGTGACAGGGAAGTGCTGTTCGATAAGTGATGGCAACTCATCGACGACATAGTTGTACATTTGGTAGTGTTGATTCCAGGGTGCTTGTGTGGCATTTACATAGAACCCAGCGCCTAAGCCGAAGTCGTATGCACCCTCGGCATCATCAGGTACATCTTCACCGCGAGGGCTAGTATCAGGTGCGACGATGGCAATACCGAGTTTTGCCGCCATGCGGAAAGCGCCTGCTTTTTGCATGAAGTTTTCGTCGGTGCAGGTTAAACCTGAAAGCCAGTAGAGGACGGGGACTGGATTATCAGCGCTCGCTTCTGGTGGTAAATAGATGGCAAATCTCATCTGGCAGCTCAATGCCGAAGATTGGTGATGGTACTGTTTGTGCCACCCACCAAATACTTTGGCTTGGCTTACATTTTCTATGGTCATTCTATCAATCCAATTTAAAAGCAAGGGCTCTAGTACACTAGAGCCCTGAATCATTAATAGTGAATAACGGTACGAATACTTTCGCCTTTATGCATTAATTCGAATGCTTCGTTAATGTCTTCCAGTGGCATGGTATGAGTGATGAACTCTTGTAAGCCGAACTCACCTGCCATATAACGGTTAACGATTTCTGGTAGTTCACTACGGCCTTTAACACCACCGAAAGCACTACCACGCCATACGCGACCAGTCACGAGTTGGAATGGACGAGTTGAGATCTCTTGACCTGCACCCGCTACGCCGATGATAACGGATTCACCCCAACCTTTGTGGCAGCACTCAAGTGCTTGACGCATCACGTTTACGTTACCGATACATTCGAAAGAGTAATCAACACCACCATCTGTCATCTCAATAATCACTTCTTGAATTGGCTTATCGAATTTTTGTGGATTGATCACGTCAGTCGCGCCAAGTTGCTGAGCAAGCTCGAACTTGCTTTCATTGATGTCAACACCAATGATTTTGCTAGCGCCAGCCATACGAGCACCAATGATAGCTGATAGCCCGATACCCCCAAGACCGAAGATAGCAACAGTGTCGCCTTTCTCCACTTTCGCTGTGTTCAGTACCGCACCCATACCGGTAGTAACACCACAACCAAGTAAACATACTTCCTCTAGAGGCGCTTCTTTGTTTACTTTAGCCAGAGAAATTTCTGGTAGTACGGTGTATTCAGAGAAAGTTGAACAACCCATGTAGTGGTAAATCGGTTGACCGTCTTTGTAGAAACGAGTCGTACCATCTGGCATCAGACCTTTACCTTGAGTCTCACGAACTGCTTGGCAAAGGTTAGTTTTACCTGATTTACAGAACTTACATTCGCCACATTCTGCTGTGTAAAGTGGAATAACATGGTCGCCAACTTCAACACTTGTTACACCTTCACCAACCATTTCTACAATGCCGCCACCTTCGTGGCCAAGAATGCTTGGGAAAATACCTTCTGGATCATCGCCAGATAGAGTGAATGCATCGGTGTGACATACGCCAGTAGCAACGATTTTTACGAGTACTTCACCAGCTTTTGGAAGCATTACATCCACTTCTTCCATTTTAAGTGGTTGGTTAGGGCCCCAAGCAACAGCAGCACGTGATTTGATAAATTGTTCAGTCATGGTTATTCCTTATTATTACAAGGTCACAAAATTAACTAACGGCTAACTTGAGTAAGACTAGTTCACTTCACGCCGTTTGCATCAGATGGGGCTAGTATATTTATTTCTTAAATAATGATAATTAGCATAAATTGAAATACACTATTACATGAAAGTAATAGTGAGGGTTAAAATGGCAAATTGGGAAGGGATCAATGAGTTTGTAGCAGTGGTAGAAACGCAGAGTTTTACTGGTGCAGCAGACAGGTTGGCAACATCAGTAGCCAATATTAGTCGCAGAGTGAATGCGTTGGAGGAAAAGCTCGGCGTAAAGCTATTTGTTAGAACTACTCGCAAGGTTTCAGTAACGGAAGTGGGGGCGACTTACTATCAACACTGTAAACCTCTTGTTGATGGACTAGCGTTGGCAGAGTTAGCGATAACTCAACTTCAATCTACACCTAAGGGTAAAATAAAAATGACGGCGCCAGTCACCTTTGGTGAACAAGTTCTTGCGCCGTTGATGCACGAGTTTCTGTTGATGCACCCACAAATTGAACTGGACTTGATTCTTTCTAACCAGAAAATGAACTTGGTGGAAGAAGGGTTTGACCTAGCCGTTCGTCTTGGTCGACTCGAAGACTCTTCTATGATGGCCAGAAAACTACTCGACCGACATATGTTTGTGTGTGCAAGTCCAACCTACCTTGAAAACCATGGTGAGCCTCACACACTGTCGGAATTGAAAAGGCATAGCTGTTTACGAGGTTCAACAAAGTACTGGCGTTTCGATGAAAAAGGGTCTGAGCGTCTTATTCACGTTGAAGGTCGAGTTCAATGCAACAGCGGTTATGCACTCGTTGACGCGGCTTTAAAAGGATTAGGCATAGTGCAACTTCCTGATTACTATGTGCAGCCGTATTTGGAAGCTGGGGAGCTGGTGGAAGTGCTGACTCCATATCGAGGTGATCGTGAGGGTATTTGGGCATTGTATCCACAGAACCGAATGCTCACTTCGAAAGTTCGCACGTTAATTGATTACCTATCAGAAGCATTAAGCCGAGAAAAACATGACTGATGAACAAATGACCTTTGAATTTAATGATGAAGACCGTCGTTTTATGCAACGCGCGATGGAGTTGGCGAATCATGCTGAATCTGAAGGTGAAGTGCCTGTTGGAGCGGTATTAGTCAGAGGTGGGGAGATTATCGCTGAAGGATGGAATCAATCTATCGGTAATCACGACGCGACGGCACATGCTGAGATGCAAGTGATTCGTAAAGCAGGCCAGAGCCTAGAAAACTATCGACTGCTGGATACGACATTGTATGTAACGCTAGAGCCATGTCCAATGTGCGCAGGAGCTCTGCTGCATAGTCGTGTAAAGCGGATTGTATTCGGTGCACCTGATTTAAAAGCTGGCGCAGCAGGGACGGTATTAAACTTGTTTGAGAGCCAAGCATCGTATCACTACGCCGATGTTGAATCTGGGTTATTAGAAGCGGAATGTCGTCATCAATTGCAGGCATTCTTTAAACGCAGACGCAAAGAAATAAAACAAAAGAAGCAAGAGAAGCGTGATGAACAGATGAAGGGTTAAGAGTAATTTTTAGCAAACATCTGCTGGGCAGATGTTTGCTGTCTGTGCTTTATGGAGTGAGTAACTGCATAAAAGCTCGGTGACGCCAAATAACTTTCTTTTTATTATTGGCCATTTTTCTTTTGCGGCGGTTTGCTGCCACCGTCTTATTAAGGTGTTTAGATTGCATTCTTTTCCTTGCAAGCATAAAACTACCTCCTATCACGAAAGATAAACCTCTCCGATCTGTATCTAGACACAATCATTGCGTAATAGATTTCCTTATCAATGGATCGATGCCGGAGTACGAAACACAATCCACCGCCCAACCTTGTCGTAGGGTGATTTCGATTATGCTGAGTATTTGCAGAGGGCACGACAGTACCTTGCGACAGAAGAGATTATCTCGCCAAGCGAAGCGTTGGCGAATGATCAATCTCAAAGTTTAATGTAAGGGCTTGAGAATAAGATTTCAAGTATGCGATATACGATCACATTCGCATACTTGAAGATTGCTGATAGTTAACGTCCTGAGTGTCCAGTTTGCTGGGTTGACGCAGAGCCTGAGCTAATCTCCTCTTGTTCTGGCTCGACCGGTCCTTTCTCTGAAGGCAGTGGTGGGATGACGATTAAGTCTTCTGTACTTATTTCTTTTTCCGCTTCAACGGCTATCTGCTTGTCGATGTGACCAATAATGCTTTGATAGTATCGACGAATATTCTCGACATAATTTCTTGCCTCATCACCGCGAGCATAGCCGTAACGTGTCTGGCTGTAATATTTCTTTTGGCGTAATAACGGTAAACGATCTTTCACATCCGCCCAAGCATCAGGATCACCACCTTGTCGTTTTGTCAGGCGTCTTGCGTCCATCATATGACCGAAACCGACGTTATAAGAGGCGAGGGCAAACCAGATTTTCTCATGTTCTGCGATAGAATCTGGAACACGATCAACAATTCGTCTTAAGTATTCCACACCGCCACGGACAGACTGTTCTGGATCCAAGCGGTTGGTAACACCAACACTTTTAGCCGTCGGTAATGTAAGCATCATCATACCGCGAACACCTGTTGGCGATTTAGCCACAGGATTCCAGTGAGACTCTTGATAGGCAAGAGCAGCGATTAAGCGCCAATCAAATTCGTTCGAATATTTCTTAAAGAGAGGCGACCACTTAGGCAATTTGCCATCTAAAGCACGGATAAACGCGCGAGTATCGACGTAGTCGAAAACACCGATGTGTCCGATATACTTCTCTTCTAAATTCGCCAGTTCACCTGTCTGTTTCAAGCGGCCGAAGAACTCGATCAATAACGCGTACAGGCTTTCATCTTCTGACTTTCGCATATACCAAGAGATCGGTTGATCTTCAGTCATTTCAAACGCCAATGCGAGATCAGGATAAATTCGTTGAGAAAGTGACAGTTCCACAGAGTCTGCCATGGTGAATTTAAGTTGGCCTTCAGAAACCTGCTTTAGTAGGTCATTGACGTCAGCATTAGCATCAATGTAGTAGCGGAAGTCAGGGTTCTGGTTAGCGACATTCGCTAGTGTTTGCTCAAAGTGAGAGTCTTTTACTATCGCAAAGACCTCTTCACCATCGGCTTTATCGATTAACTCTTGCTGATTGTTTAATAATTGTTCTAAGTTTCTTGGTCGCCATTGACCCTTCTTATAGACCACCTGTTGGCTTACGTAGTAATAGGCAGGGCCTGCACGAAAGTGCTTGATACGTTCTGGAGATTGGCTTAGTCCGGCTGCGATAATATCGATTTCACCTTTTTGCAATGCTGGAAACAGACTTGCTTGGCGGTAAGCGGGCTTCATTTCTAACCGCACACCTAGTTCATCGGCAAACTGTCTTGCAAGCTCATAGTCCAAGCCAGTCGGACCATCAGGACCAATATAATAAGAGAGTTGATTGTTGAGTGTACCGACACGAAGCACACCACGCTCTTTAATATTCTCTAGTTCGCTTTTGGGATCAGAGTCGATTTGGCAGCCTGCCATTCCAAGCGTTAACAGACAAACGGATAGTAATTTGAGCCAGCGTAAATTTAACCAATAAACAGCAGATGGATTTTGCATTAATTCATTTATCTCACAACGATAGTGCTGTCTTTATACCAAAGCTGACGAGCTTGGCAAAGCAAGAAGGCATAAACACCCGAGAGTGGTCACTTTATCACCATGACGATATCGTTTGCTGCAAATCGAAAAAAAATGACGAAAACGTTTGCGTTAGCGGTTACGTCACAAAAAAAAATCCTCTATAATAGCGCCGCATTAGAGCAGGATAAATTGTTATAAGTTCAAAAATACAATCTAACTATTTGAATTTATACTAATTTCACCTCAATCAACTGCATAAGAGACCTAAGCACATGAGAATTTTGCGTGGTTCCCCAGCTCTTTCTGAGTTTCGTGTTAACAAGCTACTAGAGCTTTGTCGTGAACTAAACCTACCAGTAACAGGTATTTACGCTGAGTTTGCCCACTTTGCCGACCTAACGGCAGACCTGGATGAGTCTGAAGTTGAAAAATTAGAGAAGTTGCTGACTTACGGTCCAACTATCGAAGAGCACGAGCCAACAGGCACACTGCTTCTAGTGACACCTCGCCCTGGCACAATCTCGCCATGGTCTTCTAAATCTACGGATATCGCCAATAACTGTGGCCTAGACAAAGTGACTCGCCTAGAGCGCGGTACGGCATACTATGTAGAGACATCAAGCGAATTGACTGAGCTTCAACTTGTTGAGCTTAAAGCGGTGATCCACGACCGTATGATGGAAGTGGTTTTCTCTGACTTCGAATCAGCGGCAGCACTGTTCCAAGTAGCAGAGCCAGCACCGGTAGCTGATGTTGATCTACTAATAGGTGGCCGCAAAGCACTAGAAGAAGCGAACGTGACGCTAGGTCTTGCACTTGCAGAAGATGAAATTGATTACCTACTTGAAAGCTTTGTGACTAAGCTAGAGCGCAACCCAACAGACATCGAGCTGATGATGTTTGCGCAGGCGAACTCTGAGCACTGCCGTCACAAGATCTTCAATGCAGATTGGACTATCGACGGCGTGAAGCAAGACAAGTCGCTGTTCAAGATGATCAAAAACACATTTGAAACGACACCAGACCACGTTCTATCTGCTTACAAAGATAATGCAGCAGTAATGGAAGGCTCTGAAGTGGGTCGTTTCTTCCCAGATCCAAAAACACGTCAGTACGGTTACAACCACGAGAAAGCACACATCTTGATGAAGGTGGAAACACACAACCACCCAACAGCGATTTCTCCGTGGCCAGGTGCTTCTACAGGTAGCGGCGGTGAAATCCGTGACGAAGGCGCAACAGGTATTGGCGGTAAGCCAAAAGCAGGTCTTGTAGGTTTTACGACTTCTAACCTTCGCATTCCTGGCTTCGAACAGCCTTGGGAAACCGACTTCGGTAAGCCAGGCCGTATCGTTAACGCACTGGATATCATGCTAGAAGGTCCACTAGGTGGCGCGGCGTTTAACAACGAATTTGGTCGTCCAAACCTACTGGGTTACTTCCGTACTTACGAAGAAAAAGTCACATCACATGCAGGTGAAGAGGTGCGTGGTTACCACAAGCCAATCATGATTGCTGGTGGTATGGGTAACATCCGTGACGAGCACGTTCAGAAGAAAGAGATCCCAGTAGGTGCAAGCCTAATCGTACTTGGTGGTCCTGCAATGAACATCGGTCTTGGTGGTGGTGCAGCGTCTTCTATGGCGTCTGGCCAGTCTGCTGAAGACCTAGACTTTGCCTCTGTTCAACGTGAAAACCCAGAGATGGAACGTCGCTGTCAAGAAGTGATCGACCGCTGCTGGCAGCTAGGTGAAGACAACCCAATCGCATTTATCCACGATGTGGGTGCGGGCGGTATCTCAAATGCACTTCCTGAGCTTGTTGATGATGGTGAGCGCGGCGGTATCTTTCAGCTTCGTGACGTACCAAACGATGAGCTAGGCATGAGCCCACTTGAGATCTGGTGTAACGAATCTCAAGAGCGCTATGTAATGGCGGTAGCGCCAGAGAACATGGATGCATTCGATGCTATCTGTAAGCGTGAGCGCGCACCATATGCGGTAGTGGGTGTGGCAACTGAAGAGCGTGAACTGAAACTTGAAGATTCACACTTCGACAACACGCCAATCGACATGCCGATGGACATCCTTCTTGGCAAAACGCCGAAGATGCACCGTGATGCGAAAACCCTGAAAGTAGACAGCCCTGCGATCTCTCGCGAAGGTATTGAAATGAACGATGCCGTTGACCGCGTTCTTCGTCTACCAACGGTTGCAGAGAAAACATTCCTAATCACCATCGGTGACCGCACGGTTACAGGTCTTGTTGCTCGTGATCAGATGGTGGGTCCTTGGCAGGTGCCGGTAGCGAACTGCGCAGTAACAGCAGCAAGCTACGACACTTACCACGGTGAAGCAATGTCTATGGGTGAGCGCACTCCAGTTGCTCTACTAGACTTTGGCGCGTCTGCTCGTCTAGCGGTAGGTGAGTCTCTAACTAACATCGCAGCGACAGACATTGGTGATATCAAGCGCATCAAGCTATCAGCTAACTGGATGTCTCCAGCAGGTCACCCAGGTGAAGACGCAGGTCTTTACGAAGCGGTGAAAGCGGTAGGTGAAGAGCTATGTCCAGCACTGGGTCTAACGATTCCAGTAGGTAAAGACTCAATGTCGATGAAGACCAAGTGGAACGAGAATGGTGAAGACAAAGAAGTCACGTCGCCACTTTCACTGGTAATCACTGCATTTGGTCGTGTGGAAGATGTTCGTAAGACGGTCACACCGCAGCTTCGCACCGACAAAGGTGAGTCGTCTCTTGTTCTTGTTGATCTTGGTAACGGTAAAAACCGTCTAGGCGCAACGGCATTGGCACAGGTTTACAAGCAGCTTGGTGATAAGCCAGCAGACGTAGACAACGCAGAGCAGCTAAAAGGCTTCTTCGATGCGATGCAAACCCTTGTTCGTGATGACAAGCTAGTGGCTTACCACGATAAAGGCGATGGCGGTCTATTCGTCACGCTTGCTGAGATGGCATTTGCGGGTCACTGTGGCGTGAAAGCTGATATTGCTGGCCTGTCTTCTTCAGAGAACGGCGAAGATGCGCTAGCGGCGCTATTTAACGAAGAGCTAGGTGCAGTTGTTCAGGTTAAGAATGACGACCTTGAAGTCGTGAAAGCGGTTCTAGCGGCGAACGGCCTAGAAGCATGCTCTCACGTAATCGGCAGCGTTGAAGCGTCTGACGACTTCGTTATCACTTCTGGTGATGCGGTTGTTATCGAGCGCTCTCGTACTGAGCTACGTACTATCTGGGCGGAAACTACGCACAAGATGCAGTCTCTACGTGACAACTCTGCGTGTGCAGACCAAGAGCACGAAGCGAAGAAAGACAACTCTGACCCTGGTCTAAACGTGAAACTGAGCTTCGACGTTAAAGAAGATGTTGCAGCGCCATACATTGCGACGGGCGCTAAGCCTAAGATGGCAATTCTTCGTGAGCAGGGTGTTAACTCTCACGTTGAAATGGCAGCAGCGTTTGACCGCGCTGGCTTTGAAGCAACAGACATCCACATGAGCGACATCCTAACGGGTCAAGCAGTTCTAGAAGAGTACCAAGGTCTTGTGGCTTGTGGTGGCTTCTCTTACGGTGATGTTCTAGGTGCGGGTGAAGGTTGGGCGAAGTCTATCCTGTTCAACGACCAGGCGCGTGACCAGTTCCAGAGCTTCTTCCACCGCGAAGACACCTTCTCACTAGGTGTGTGTAACGGCTGTCAGATGCTATCGAACCTAAAAGAGCTGATCCCAGGTGCAGACCTATGGCCACGCTTTGTTCGTAACGAATCTGAGCGCTTTGAAGCTCGCTTTAGCCTAGTAGAAGTGCAGAAGTCTGACTCTATCTTCTTCGATGGCATGGAAGGTTCACGTATGCCAATTGCAGTTTCTCACGGTGAAGGTCGCGTAGAAGTGCGCGATACTGACCACCTAAATGCGATTGAAGCATCAGGTACGGTAGCGGTGCGTTATGTTGATAACAATGGCAACCCAACGCAGCAGTATCCAAATAACCCGAACGGTTCACCAAACGCAATCACAGGTCTAACGACTCGTGACGGTCGTGTGACTATCATGATGCCGCACCCAGAGCGTGTATTCCGTACGGTTGCTAACTCTTGGGCGCCTGAATCTTGGGGTGAAGACAGTGCTTGGATGCGTATGTTCCGCAACGCTCGCGTGAACGTAGGTAAGTAATCGAACCGAGGCAACTACCTCAAACGTTACAGCCAAATAGTTAATGAAGTCCTCAGTGGAAACACTGGGGACTTTTTCTTATAAAAACTCTGAGCGTCAGCGCTCGATTTGTGTTCTAATACCGCGCTGGCTTAGGGATGGCTAGCATTACATTGCTGGAATATCCCTTAACAAAGTCTTTAGGAACTACATAAATGTCTGAAAATAAAAAATTTACTATCCGTCTAACGGAAAAGCGTAACGGTTGGTCTGCAGAGATCATTCGTCAAGTAACGTCTCGTCGCACTGTTGTGTCTAAGCGTGAGATGGGTTTTGAGAGTCAAGAGTTGGCTCAAGCTTGGGCGGATAAAGAGCTAGCTGGTTTCATTGAAAACCAAGCAAAGCGCAATGAGCGCAAAGCGGAAGCACGCGCTGCTAAAGCTGCTGCGGCTGTTGTAAGCGAAGAATAAGAATTTATGTACCTAAGGTCGGTTTTAGGCCTTAGGTACCTTGTTACTTTATTGAGTGATTTTCGTATTCAGTTGCGCCACTAACCCCTCTTCTAAACCTAACTGGTTCGCCAGTTCTTTCAAATACGCTTTTTCCATAAAGTTTTGTTCATCCGCGACCAATAGGCTCGCCAAATAGATTTCAGTACCATGCTCGGGAGAGACGGCTAGCTTAGCAATTTCGCTTGGATCGAGAGGTTTTGCCATTTCAGTTTGAACAAGTCGATGTACTGATGGGTCTGCATCTAATCCTGTCAGAGCTTGTTCAATCTTCGCCATTTCTTGCTCATCAATATGACCATCTGCTTTAGCTGCGGCTATCATGGCTTTGAGTACTGACTCATCGTGCTGGTTAGTCTGAGTAAAATTGGCCGGTGTTGATGAATGTGTAACTGTAGTAGCATCGGAGTTTCCTCCGTTATTATTGCTGTAGTCGTTGTAAAGTTTATAGGCTAGAGCTCCAAGCGCTGCTGCACCGCCAACACCTAGGGCTTTCTTACCCATTTTCTTTGTTTTCTTAGAGCCCATCAGCATGCCAAGAATACCACCGCCCACGGCTCCAGCTCCTAACGCCCCCAGAGTTTTTTTGTCACCAAGTGCGTTACTTAAACTGGATGAAGATTGGCTTGCTTTTTGAGTGGCTTGTTTTGCTATATCTGAGCTGAGAGCTTGATTAAGAAGTGCTTTCAAGTCCATCTTGTTCTCCTGATACTTACCGATATAAGTCATAGTAAAAGAGGGAAGATGAACAGAATATGAAGGTAATAAAAAAGGCCGCGTAAGCGGCCTTAAAGATAAAATTTAGCTCGTCTGGCGTAGAGGGCCAGTCGCGATAACGCAGTATTACGCTAGCTGCGAAGTAACGTGCGCTACGATTTGTTCCATGGCAACTGGAGTCTTATCACCAGTGCGACGGTTCTTATATTCGAAGTTACCTTCATCCATGCTACGGTCGCCAATAACGATCGTATGAGGAATACCGATAAGTTCGATGTCGGAGAACATTACGCCTGGACGTTCTTTTCGGTCATCGAACAGAACTTCGATACCAGCAGCAGTTAGTTCAGCGTATAGCTTTTCAGCTGCTTCTTTAACGCGCTCAGATTTGTGCATGTTCATAGGAACTATAGCTACTTGGAATGGAGCAATCGCATCTGGCCAAATAATGCCGTATTTGTCGTTGTTTTGCTCAATTGCAGAAGCAACTACACGAGAAACACCGATACCGTAGCAACCCATCTCTAGAATAGTATTCTTACCATCTGGACCAAGTACACCACAGTTCATTTTCTCTGAGTAGTTTTTGCCAAGCTGGAAGATGTGGCCAACTTCGATACCACGCTTAAGCTGGATAGTACCTTGACCACATGGGCTAGGATCACCTTCAACAACATTACGTAGGTCTTCAACTTTACCTAACTCTACATCGCGGCCCCAGTTGATGCCAAAGTAGTGTTTGTCATCAATGTTTGCGCCCGCACCGAAGTCACTCATTACTGCAACCGAGCGGTCTACGATAAATGGCAGTTCAAGGCCAACTGGACCAAGAGAACCAGGACCAGCGCCGATAGCTGCGCGAATCTCTTCTTCAGTCGCCATTTCTAGCGGTGAAGCGATTTCAGCCAGTTTCTCTGCTTTGATCTCGTTAAGCTCGTGGTCGCCACGAATGATCAATCCAACAAGTGGAGCATCGATCTCTTCAGAGGCTTTTACAAACAGTGTTTTGACGGTCTTTTCGATTGGTAGATCGAACTGTTCTACAAGTTCAGCAATAGTTTTGGCATTTGGTGTATCAACCAATGTCATCTCTTGAGTCGGTGCTGCTAGATCCATTGCTGGCGCTACTGCTTCCGCTTTTTCGATGTTAGCTGCGTAGTCAGATTCAGAAGAGAAGGCGATGAGATCTTCACCGCTCTCTGCCAATACATGGAATTCATGTGAACCGTTACCACCGATAGCGCCAGTGTCTGCTAGTACTGGACGGTAATCTAGACCCATGCGATCGAAGGCTTTGCAGTACGCCTCGTGCATCGCTTGGTAAGATTTTTCTAGACCTTCTTTGTCGATATCGAAGCTGTATGCATCCATCATCGAGAATTCACGTGCACGCATAACACCGAAACGAGGGCGACGCTCATCACGGAACTTAGTTTGAATCTGATATAGGTTCAGCGGAAGTTGCTTATAAGAGCTTACTTCGTTGCGAACAAGGCTAGTGATAACTTCTTCAGCCGTTGGGCTAAGAACAAACGGACGCGTGTGGCGATCAGTGAAGCGAAGTAGTTCCGCACCCATCTTTTCAGATCGGCCTGTTTCTTCCCATAGTTCAAACGGCTGCACTACGGGCATCAAAGTCTCAACTGCACCTGCATTATCGATCTCTTGGCGAACGATGTTTTCGACTTTACGCAGAACACGTAGACCCGTAGGTAGCCAAGTGTATAAACCTGAAGCTAGTTTACGAATCATACCTGCACGCAGCATTAGCTGGTGACTTACAACTTCTGCGTCGTTTGGTGTCTCCTTCAGAGTAGAAAGAAGATAGTTACTGGTACGCATTTATGGGTATCCGTTCATTATGTTAATAGAGAATTTGGGCAGAAGACCCAAATCGAGTTAAGCCGCTTATGATATCAGCCAATTCGCTTTCTACAAAGAGTCAATGGAAGTTACCAAGGCTAGTTGCGCGATTATTTTGAATTTTACGTTCCAATCGAAGAGTCTGACTCCGTATTCCTTATCATCAACCTTACTTTTTTTGTAAGCAGGTCGGGGATCTTGAGCGAGTACCTCTCTGATGACTTGCGTTTTATAGGCAACCTCCTTGTCCTTAGCAAGTACCTCTAATGCGATGTCTGAAAACGCGACTTCAATCGATTCAGGTTCAGATTCCGCATAGCCACCGATGGCATCAGGGATTGAGTCTGAATAAGGGATATAAGGTTTGATATCGACGATTGGGGTGCCATCGACAAGATCAACACTGCCCACATCAATAAAGACTTGGGAACTTTGCTGACGAATACCTTTCAGTTCAACTGAAGACATTCCGATACCATTGGGACGAAATGTCGCGCGGCTGGCTAATACTCCGACTCGTTCATTGCCTCCTAATCGAGGTGGTCTCACTGTAGGTTTCCAGCCTGCGGCAAGGTTTTGGTCAAAGAGAAACAGCAACCAAAGGTGAGAAAATTGTTCAAGGCCGCGAACGGCTTCCAGACAATTGATGTCACCCTGTAATACAATTGTTGCGGTGGCGCTCGAGACTAACCGAGGTTGTCTCGGTACAGCAAACTTCTCTTTGTAAGGAGAATGAATGATGCCAATTGGCTCCAATGAGTAAGTCACGAATTGAGTCCTAGTTCACATAAATCACAATCCATCATTTCAGAAGCTGAGTGTGTTTTCAATGATGATTTAGTTGAGCTTTTTTTAGTCCTAATCGGTTGTCGATATTACAAAAAGGTAAATATGTCACGAGATTGTTATTTTTTGTTTTATATTTTTGTCATTATAAGTTGTTGTGTTTCTGCTAAATAACTGGATGTAAATTGCGCATTATTTACAATTAGCAACATTTTCGGCTTTTAATGTTGAGCTCCCTCACGTACCCTGCGGCTGCTTTTTTACAAAGTTGTCAGGAATCGACCATGGCTTTGTAAAGAATGCTAGGACAAATAAAAAAGGAGGGGACAGATGAGTTCATCTGCCACAATGAAACACAACAAGCCAAAAAAGCCTCTATTTACCCGTTTTCTTGACGCGGTAGAGTACTTGGGGAATCTATTACCCCACCCAATCACACTGTTTGCTATTTTCTGTGTTGCTATCTTAGTTATGTCAGGCATTGCCGGCTACTTTGACGTAGCGGTTGCCGATCCGCGCCCTGAAGGCGCTGCTGGTCGTGCAGCAGACGGTATGATTAAAGTAGTGAGCTTATTGAACGCAGAAGGCTTACAGCTAATCGTGACAAACTTAGTGAAAAACTTCACAGGTTTTGCGCCATTAGGAACCGTTCTTGTCGCTATGCTGGGTGTGGCAATTGCTGAACACTCTGGCATGCTATCTGCCGCAATGCGTGGTCTTGTTATGGGTGCGTCTCAGCGCATGGTAACAGTAACCGTTGTATTTGCAGGTATTATTTCTAACACTGCTTCAGAGCTTGGTTACGTCGTACTTATTCCATTGGCAGCGATGCTGTTCCACTCTCTAGGACGTCACCCTCTAGCAGGTCTTGCAGCAGCGTTTGCTGGTGTATCTGGTGGTTATTCAGCAAACCTATTAATTGGTACTGTGGATCCACTATTATCAGGTATTACTGAAACTGCCGCTCAAATGATCGATCCAAACTATACCGTTGGCCCTGAGGTTAACTGGTACTTTATGTTTGTGTCGACCTTCTTCATTGCGATTACAGGTGCCTTTGTTACCGAAAAAATCGTTGAGCCTAAACTGGGTAAATACAATGAAGAAGAAGCAGCAGAAGATCTTTCTAATGACAGCATGGGTTCACTGACTGCAGTAGAAAAGAAAGGCCTGAAAATGGCAGGTATTGCAGTACTGGTTGTAAGTGCAATCATTGCATCAACTGTTGTTCCTGAAAATGGCGTGCTTCGTACTGCTGATGGTCAGGTTGCAGGTTCTCCGTTCTTGAAGAGTATCGTAGCATTCATCTTTGTCTTCTTCGCGATTCCGGGCTTTGTCTACGGTAAAGTGACTGGCTCTATGAAGAATGACCGTGACGTGATCGATGCGATGTCGAAGTCTATGTCTTCGATGGGTATGTACATTGTATTGGTGTTCTTTGCTGCACAATTTGTAGCTTTCTTTAAGTGGACGAACTTTGGTCAGGTATTTGCTGTAGCGGGTGCTGACTTCCTACAGACTATCGGTCTAACAGGTCCTGCTCTGTTTTTTGCATTTATCCTAATGTGTGGCTTTATCAACCTAATGATTGGTTCAGCGTCTGCACAGTGGGCAGTAACAGCACCTATCTTTGTTCCAATGCTTATGTTGGTTGGTTATGCTCCTGAAACCATTCAGGCGGCATACCGTATTGGTGATTCAACCACCAACATCATCACACCTATGATGAGCTACTTTGGACTGATTCTGGCAGTGGCAACACGCTATATGAAGAATCTAGGTATTGGTACACTAATCGCAACTATGTTGCCGTACTCTATCTGTTTCTTGGTTGGTTGGAGTTTACTGTTCTATATCTGGGTATTCCTACTAGGTCTACCAGTAGGTCCAGGCGCAGCAACGTTCTATACACCTTAATAGATAAGCCTATAAAAAATGCTCCCAATGGGAGCATTTTTTTTAATTATTTTAACTTTTCTAAATCCGCTTCAATCTCGGCAATTTTGCTAGAAACGACTTTTTCTAAGTGGCGAAGATCGGTGAGGATTTTCTGCTTAACATCGACTTCGGCGACTTCTACAGGTTTGGTTAGTTTATTTAATTCGTCAATAACAAGCGTGAGATTGCGGTTAATTTCGGTGACTTCTTTGTAATTGCCACTGCTGCTATTAACACGAACATTCTTTACTTGTCTTGGATACTTAAACTTAACGCTTTTGGCGAAGAGCTCGCCCTTTTGCTTATGAAAGTATATCTTCAACACATCCTTGTGCGCTTCTTGTCGTAGTGAGTAACGCTCAATTTGTTTAGGATCGTGAATGCCTAAACCTGTGAGGTTTGGATACATAAGTTACCTCTTATTGCAGTGTGTTTTCTCTACAACTGTAGCAGGCAATTAATGTGGTAGATAGCTGATAATTAGACAAATAAGAGAGAAATGTGGACGAGATCGCTTAAATGATGCGCAATTTTAATTTAGGTGACTGGCCAAGACGGTGTGGCCAGTCATTATTACTGATAACTATTTATTAACTAGCAATTTGTTCTGAAATTGTGTCATGCAGTTTTTGTTTTAGCTGGCTCTGTTCCTCTTCAGACAGTCTGCCACCCGTTGCGCTTGTTAAGATAAATAAGTCTTCTGCACGTTCGCCAATTGTAGTGATTTTCGCCGCATGTAGATTAACGCCAAGCTGGGCAAACGTCGCTCCCACTTTTGCTAGTAAGCCTGGGGCATCTAAAGCGACCAGTTCCATCAGCGTGCGCTTTTTCCCCTTAGTGGGTAAAAAGTCGACCTGAGTTTTTACATTGAAATGCTTTAGGTTTCTTGGTGCGCGACGCGTTTTCACGCGGGTAGGGCGTCCATCCTCCAAGACATGAACCAAATGCTTGATCACTGCGGAGTGTCGCTCTACATCAATGGCATCACCATGTTGATCAAGCACCATAAAGGTATCAAGGACGAAACCGTCCTTACTGGTCATGATCTGCGCGTCATGCACGTTAAAATTACGGCGATCGAGTTCTGCAACCACTGTGGCAAACAATGCAGGCTGATCTTGGCAATATACAAAGACTTCAGTGCCGCCACGTGTCGCATTCTTACTCATCAGCACTAGTGGCTTAGTAGGATCATCGGCATTAAGGATGTGTTCACTGTGCCAGGCAATCTGCTTGTGAGTGTGTCTTAGGAAATAGTCAGCCTTGAATCGTTGCCAAAGTACTTCGATCTCTCGAGCGTTAAAGCCTTGCTTACGTAGAAGCGCTGAAGAGAGTTGTTGATTGTGTCGAATACGGTCACGAACATCGACGGGATTCTCTAGGCCTCTTCTGAGTGCTCGCTGTGTGGAGTAGAAGAGCTCAGCTAGCAAGGTTCGCTTCCAACTGTTCCATAGTTCTGGGTTCGTGGCACAGATATCGGCAACAGTGAGGCAGACTAGATACTCAAGGTATTCTTCATCGCGAACTTTTTTAGCAAATTCGATAATCACATCTGGGTCGTAAATATCACGACGTTGAGCGGTAACCGACATTAATAGGTGATTTTGAACTAACCAAGAGACCAGTTTGGCTTCCGGTTTAGACAAGCCGTGTTCCATACAAAAATCATACGCTTCGACAGCGCCGATCTCAGAGTGATCGCCCCCTCGACCTTTACCGATATCATGAAAAATGGCAGCGAGGATAAGCAGCTCTTTTTTCTGCATACGAGGATAGACCTCGCAGCAAATGGGGTGCTTGGAGTAGTTTTCCTCGATACTAAAGGTGTGAATATGATTCAGCAGGCGGACGCTGTGTTCGTCAACGGTGTAGACATGAAACAGGTCAAATTGCATTTGTCCAACGATCTGACTCCACTGAGGCAGGTAGGCCGATAAAACCCCTAGCTTGTGCATCAAGCGAAACGCTCGGTGCAGCGCGTTCGGGTGGCGAACCAGATCCATAAACTTCTCTCTTGCTGCCGGAATGGTGTGCAAAAACTTGTTTAATCGACGTCGAGCAGTACGTAATTGACGCAATGTTGCTGGGCTGACGCCTTCAATACTCGAGTCATTAGCGATATGAATAAACATATCTAAGATGGTTTCTGGCCTAGCTTGAAACAGCGCAGGCTTTCTTGCTTCTATGAGTTTGCCCCTGCGCTGGAAATCATCGTTAATGACGATAGCGTCTTGAATCTTACCTTTATTGACGATGGCTTGATCAAACAGTTTCAACAACATCTTATTCAGTTCAGCGACACGTCGTAGTGTTCGATAGAACTCTTTCATCATCATCTCGACCGCTACGTTGTCTTCACCAACAAAGCCTAAGTTCTCGGCCACTTGAGCTTGATGAGCGAAGGTTAGCCGATTGTCGTAGCGTCGTAGTTCGATGTGTAGTGCAAAGCGCACGCGCCAGAGAAAGTTCTGGCACTCGACGAGTTCTCGGTACTCTGCATCGGTGAGGAAACCAAATCGGCTCATCTCGTACAAGGAAGTAGCGCCAAAGTGGCTGCGCGCTACCCAACTTAGAGTATGGATATCACGCAATCCGCCCGGTGTTGATTTAATATCGGGTTCTAGATTGTAGGTGGTGTCGTGGTACTTGGCGTGACGAGTGCGTTGTTCTTCGATTTTTGCGTGATAAAAGGTTTCTGAGGGCCAAAATTCTTCGGAATCAATCTGGCTCTTAAGTAAGGAAAAGGTGTCTTCGCTGCCACATAGCAAGCGTGCCTCTTGAAGATTGGTGGCGACGGTTAAGTCCGACTGGCCGATTTCTAGGCATTCTTGAACGGTTCTTACTGCGTGGCCGACTTCTAATCTCAGATCCCAAAGTAGGGTAATGAATTCACTGATGGTGCTTTCAAGGTTCGCTGGAAGCTTTTTGCGCGAGACCACCAGAATATCGATATCCGATAGCGGGTGCAGTTCGCCGCGACCATATCCACCTACAGCTACTAGCGCTAGGTTGGTTTGGTTAGCGAGACCAGTGAACTGCCATAACCGGTTAAGTAACTGGTCAATGTAATCTGAGCGACCTAGGACCAAATCGGTAATAGGGTGGTGATTTAAGAACTCCTGTTTCTGATGTTCAGAAAAGGTTTCTAATTGTGACTTTAACTCGCTGATCGTGAGTTGTTCGTCGCTTAGTGTGGTTGGGCTCTGAAAAGTCATGAGTGCGATCCGTGCAAGCAAAAAAGATTCTAACTACGGTTATACCAAAATGATTCAGATAAAAAAATATCCCCAGTGTTTGGGGATATTTTTGAATCGAAGCGGAATGGCTAGATATTGTTCATGTGACGAGGAATAGATTCATCGCTACGTAAGGTCAGTACTTCGCAACCTGTTTTGGTTACCACAATCGTATGTTCCCATTGCGCGGAGTTTTTGCCGTCGCCAGTATAGACTGTCCAGTCGTCTTCTGCGTCAATGCTGCAGCCAAACTTACCAGCATTGATCATTGGCTCAATAGTGAACACCATACCTTCTTTTAGTACACGGCGGTCGTTGTTTTTGTAGTGAACCACTTGTGGCTCCTCATGGAACTCAGAACCGATACCGTGGCCACAAAAATCCTTCACGATAGAGAACTTATTACGTGGGTTGTTCTTGTTATTCGTTTTAATGAACTTTTCGATCTCAGTACCGATAGCACCAACTGTGGAACCAGGCTTGACGGTCTTCATACCTAGATATAATGCTTCTTGAGCAACCATGCATAGGCGCTTATCAGCAGGTGAAACATCACCGACTAAAAACATTTTTGATGTATCGCCGTGATAACCTTCTGGACGAGTGTCTAGTGAGGCATTTTCATCGTTAGGAATAATAACTGTCACGTCTACGTTGACGATATCGCCATTTTTTAGAACAGCCGGTTTTAGTTTACCTGTAGTACCCATTGCGTCTTGTTCTGCTGGGATACCGTGACAAACGATATGGTTGATAGATGTACAGATTGATTTTGGATAACCGTGGTAATCGAGTGGCGCTGAATACGCCCCTTTCTCACGAGTATATTCAGCACAAATTCTATCTAGCTCCTCAGTCGTGACCCCTTCCTTTACATGAGGCTCGATCATTTCTAAAAGCTCTGCTGCAAGCTTACCTGCGATACGCATTCTTTCGATTTCAGCTTCAGTTTTGATTTTGATAGACATCTGTGTTCTCTGCTTTCTAAATTGACGGGTTATTCTATCAGTGGCGAGATTAAGCGCAACAAGAATAAAACTCGTTTGTAGTTATGTACGTGATTCATTTTAGTTGGGTTTAGTTAAAAACTCACTGCAGTGATGATTGTACTTTGTACATTTATTGCGATTTTTGTAGAAATCAGTGGCCAAATTATGGTATAAAGCGCGCCGGAAACAGGACTTAGTTTCTTCGAATCGGCGAGCTCGGTTTTGTTCCCATTAACTTTAATTTAAATCACACACATTTCGTCACATGTTCCGGGGTGCTTGAGTAATCATTCATACCAAGTCGGATTCATGGGAAATGTGGAGGCCTAACCCCATAGAGGAATTTAAAATGGCAACTGTATCAATGCGCGATATGCTAAAAGCTGGTGTTCACTTCGGTCACCAGACTCGTTACTGGAACCCAAAAATGAAGCCATTCATCTTTGGTGCTCGTAACCGCGTACATATCATCAACCTAGAAAAAACTGTACCAATGTTCAACGATGCACTAGCTGAACTAGCTAAAATCGGTGAGAAGAAAGGTAAAGTTCTTTTCGTTGGTACTAAGCGCGCTGCATCTGAAGCTGTTAAAGAAGCTGCAATCAACGCTGACCAGTTCTACGTGAACAACCGTTGGTTGGGCGGTATGCTAACGAACTACAAAACTGTTCGTCAGTCTATCAAGCGTCTAAAAGATTTCGAAGCACAAGCTCAAGACGGTACTTTCGAGAAACTAACTAAGAAAGAAGCTCTAATGCGCACTCGCGAAATGGAGAAGCTAGAGAAGTCTCTTGGTGGTATCAAGAACATGGGCGGTCTACCAGACGCTCTATTCGTAATCGACGCTGATCACGAGCACATCGCTGTTAAAGAAGCAAACAACCTAGGTATCCCAGTATTTGCTGTTGTTGATACTAACTCTAACCCAGACGGCGTTGACTACGTTATCCCAGGTAACGACGACGCAATCCGTGCAGTACAGCTTTATCTAAACGCTGCTGCAGACGCGGTTAAAGAAGGTCGTAACAAAGACGTTGCAGCTGTAGCTGACAAAGACGGTTTCGTAGAAGAAGCTGAATAATAGCGGCTCGAAGTCACACTTAGTTTCGTAGACATCTAGTCTTCATATAAACTGAGTTATAGTTAGCATCAGGGGCCGAATGAGAGCCCCTGATTTTTACCCTAATCAGAATCAACTGAGGAATAGAGAATGGCTGTTACTGCTGCTCTAGTTAAAGAACTGCGCGACCGCACTGGCGCAGGCATGATGGAATGTAAGAAAGCGCTTGTTGAAACTAACGGCGACATCGAACTAGCAATTGAAAACATGCGTAAGTCTGGCGCTGCTAAAGCTGCTAAAAAAGCAGGTAACATCGCTGCTGAAGGCGCGATCATCATTAAAGAAGAGAACGGCGTTGCTGCTCTTCTTGAAGTTAACTGCCAAACTGACTTCGTTGCTAAAGATGCAAACTTCACAGCATTTGCTGAGAAAGTAGCTGACGAAGCTCTAGCAACTAAAGCAACTGCTGAAGAGCTAGTAGCTAAGTTCGAAGACGAGCGTGTTACTCTTGTTGCTAAGATCGGTGAAAACATCAACATCCGTCGCGTGCAGTACGTTGAAGGCGCTGCTATCGCTACTTACCGTCACGGTGAGAAGATCGGTGTTGTTGTTGCTGGTGAAGGCGACGCAGAAACTCTTAAGCACGTTGCTATGCACGTTGCTGCTTCTCGTCCAGAGTTCGTTAACCCAGAAGACGTACCTGCAGACGTAGTAGAAAAAGAGAAAGCTGTTCAAGTTGAAATCGCTATGAACGAAGGCAAGCCTGCTGAGATCGCTGAGAAGATGGTTGTTGGCCGCATGAAGAAATTCACTGGCGAAATCTCTCTAACTGGTCAAGCGTTCGTAATGGAGCCAAAGAAAACTGTTGGCGAAATCCTTAAAGAGCGTGGCGCATCAGTAGCTACTTTTGTACGTCTAGAAGTTGGTGAAGGCATCGACAAGGGCGAGCAAATGAGCTTCGCTGACGAAGTAGCAGCAGCTCAGAAAGGTTAATCCTTGATGATTTGTTGATGAAAAGACCGTGGCCTTGGCTACGGTCTTTTTACGACTAGGCTATCTGTCATTTTTTAGCCGTCATGAGTTGAGTCTATACTAGTCTCAAGCCATGACCGTTAATCGATAACTCTTTGGAAGGTATACTTCATGACAACGAACCCTAAACCAGCTTATCAACGTATTCTGTTAAAACTTAGTGGTGAAGCGCTACAAGGCGAGGAAGGCTTTGGTATCGATCCAAAAATCCTTGACCGTATGGCACAAGAGGTTAAAGAACTGGTTGAACTGGGTGTTCAAGTTGGTGTGGTCATTGGTGGTGGTAACTTGTTCCGTGGTGCAGGCCTTGCTGAAGCAGGCATGAACCGTGTAGTTGGTGATCACATGGGTATGTTAGCAACGGTTATGAATGGCCTAGCTATGCGTGATGCTCTTCACCGTGCGTATGTGAACGCTCGTGTTATGTCTGCTATCCCTCTTAAAGGTGTTTGTGACGATTACAACTGGGCTGATGCTATTCGCGAATTACGTCAAGGTCGCGTCGTAATTTTCTCTGCAGGTACTGGTAACCCATTCTTCACAACTGACTCTGCTGCGTGTCTTCGTGGTATCGAAATCGAAGCTGATGTTGTGCTTAAAGCAACAAAAGTAGATGGTGTTTTCACGGCTGATCCAGTGGCTAACCCTGATGCAGTTTTATGTGATAAGCTTTCTTACAGTGCAGTTCTAGAGAAAGAGCTGAAAGTAATGGACTTGGCGGCATTCACATTGGCTCGTGACCATAAGATGCCAATCCGCGTATTCAACATGAATAAGCCAGGTGCATTGCGTCGTGTTGTGATGGGCGAAGCAGAAGGCACACTTATCAGCGACGCAGAATAAGAGTACACTCTTAACCAGAATTATCGAAGGACATAGCCTGAAAGCAGACCGGCTTTCAGGTTACTATTATTTAAGGTGATATTGTGATTAACGAAATCCAACAAGACGCTCAAGAGCGCATGGCAAAAAGTGTTGAAGCACTTAAGAATAACCTAACTAAAATTCGCACAGGTCGTGCACACCCAAGCCTTCTTCAAGGTATCTCTGTTGAATATTACGGTGCGCCAACACCTCTAAACCAAGTAGCAAACGTTATTGCTGAAGACGCGCGTACACTTGCTATTACAGTATTCGATAAAGAGCTTGCGCCTAAAGTTGAAAAAGCGATTCTGACTTCTGACCTTGGTTTAAACCCAATGTCTGCGGGTACGGTTATCCGCGTACCACTTCCACCACTAACAGAAGAGCGTCGTAAAGACCTAGTGAAGATCGTTCGTGGTGAAGCTGAAGGCGGCCGTGTGGCAATCCGTAATATCCGTCGTGACGCTAACGGTGACCTGAAAGCGCTACTGAAAGATAAAGAAATCTCTGAAGATGAAGATCGTAAAGCACAAGATGAGATTCAAAAGCTTACCGATGCAGCAGTGAAAAATGTTGACGAACTGCTTGCTGCAAAAGAAAAAGAGTTGATGGAAGTCTAATATTTCACCACTCAGTTCTAGTTTGAACGCTGTGCTGACAGCACAGCGTTTTTTTATGCTACCCTGTCCGACCCGAATTATAACTATACTCTTTTATGCAAAACTCACACATCGTCAATGATTCCCTTCCAAAACATATCGCTATCATCATGGATGGTAATGGACGTTGGGCAAAATCTAAGGGAAAACCACGAGTTTTCGGGCATAAAAAAGGGGTTTCTGCTGTCCGTAAGACCATTTCTACCGCTGCAAAGCTGAATATTCAAGCCGTAACACTGTTTGCGTTTAGCAGTGAGAATTGGCGTAGGCCTGAAGATGAAGTTGGCTTGTTGATGGAACTCTTTATTAGCGTTCTGTCGAGTGAAATTAATAAACTTCATCAGAATAACTTAAGACTTTGTATCATTGGCGATAAATCTCGTTTTAACGACAGATTGCAAAGAAAAATCGCCGAAGCAGAGAAGTTGACAGAAAACAATACAGGTACTGTTATCAACATCGCTGCAAACTATGGTGGTAAATGGGATATTTTACAGGCAACTAAAACGCTGGCTGGTTTAGTGGAGCGAGGCGAGTTGTCAGCCGATGACATAACTGAAGATATGATCGGTCGTTATGTCACTATGTCTGATTTGCCAGATGTCGACTTACTGATCCGTACCAGCGGCGAATGTCGCATTAGTAACTTTATGCTTTGGCAAATGGCGTATGCCGAAATGTATTTCACGGATGAGTACTGGCCAGAATTTAACGAGGACAGCCTAATAAAGGCAATCACTTGGTTTGTGAATCGCGAACGACGCTTCGGTTGTACCGGAGAGCAAGTCAAAGCGTTAATGGAAGCCAATTAAGGACGATTTAATTTGAAACAACGAATTATTACCGCCCTAATACTAGCTCCGCTGGTGGTTTGGGGTATTTTTTCACTGCCATTAACTTGGTTCATAGGTTTTGTTGCCGCTGTTACGCTTATTGGAGCGTGGGAGTGGACTCAATTTACTCTTACTCGTTCTCGGCTGCTAGCCTTAATTCCTCCTGTCCTTACTGTTGGACTCTCTTTGTTCATTGTCCCTTCTGACATTGTCTCTTTGAATCAGGTCGATTCATTGCACCTTTTATTGCTGGGTATTGGCTTTAGCTGGTGGCTCATTGCGAGTAGTCTAGCGATGACGTACCCTAAGTCCGCGGGACTGTGGGAGCACTCTAATGTACTGCGACATCTATTCGGACTACTAACTTTGCTACCATTTCTATGGAGCATTGTTATCTTGAGAGGACAGCACTATTACTTAGACCCTTATTACGGCTCAAAACTGGTTCTGTTTGTTTGTTTGATCGTTTGGGCTGCAGATAGCGGTGCTTACTTTGCTGGAAAAAGTTTAGGTAAGCGTAAGATGGCGCCTCATGTAAGCCCTAACAAAACCATCGAGGGTTTGATTGGCGGCATTGCGGCTGCTTTGGTTGTCGCGTGGGGAAGTTCATCACTCTTTGATATTCAGTTTACGAGCTATGCCAGTATGACTATCATTACTCTTGCCACAGTGGTTATTTCAGTGCTGGGCGACTTAGTGGAAAGTATGTTCAAACGAGTATCGAAGATAAAAGACAGCAGTAATATTATCCCTGGTCATGGTGGTGTTCTCGATCGTGTGGATAGTCTAACCGCAGCATTTCCTGTATTTGCTCTCCTTTATCTCATTTTCTAATCTCCCCAACCAGAGAGTAAGCTCTTATTCTCTGGTTGACTTATAAGCGGTTGTAATAGCATGCAAAATTTAACCATTCTAGGCGCTACTGGTTCTATTGGAGCAAGCACTCTAAAGGTCGTTTCAGAAAATCCTTCATCTTTCGCTATCTATGCTCTTGTTGGTGGTAAAAACGTAGCCAAAATGGCTGAGCTTTGCTCCATTTGGAAACCCAAGTTTGCGGTTCTGAATGACGAAGCGGATGCGTCAGAGCTAAAGCGACTACTTCCTAGCAATATGAGAACCGAAGTACTGTTTGGTCAACAAGCCATGTGCATGGTATCGGAATCCAAAGATGTCGACGTTGTAATGGCTGCTATCGTCGGTGCTGCGGGTTTGTTACCTACGCTTGCTGCTGTGAAAGCAGGCAAACGTGTACTGTTAGCTAATAAAGAAGCGCTGGTCATGTCTGGTAAGCTATTTATGGACGCCGTGTACGAATCTGGTGCTCAGTTGCTACCCGTTGATAGTGAACATAACGCCATATTCCAATGTTTACCTGCGAATATTCAAACCAATCTTGGGAACTGCCAGTTATCTGAAGCGGGTATCAATCATATCCTTTTAACCGGTTCGGGTGGCCCTTTTCGATATACTGACGTTTCAACGCTTTCTTCAGTAACACCTGCACAGGCAATTGCTCATCCAAATTGGTCGATGGGGCCAAAAATTTCTGTTGATTCTGCAACAATGATGAACAAAGGTTTGGAGTTTATTGAGGCCCGCTGGCTATTCAATACCAATCGAGAGCAGCTAAAAGTGGTCATTCATCCTCAATCGGTTATTCACTCTATGGTGCAATACAATGATGGTTCGGTCTTAGCACAGATGGGACAGCCAGATATGGCAACGCCGATTGCTTATTCGATGTCTTATCCCGACCGAATCCCTTCTGGTGTAGCTCCTCTTGATTTTACGACAATCGGTGAATTGACTTTTATGGCTCCAGACTATGCTAAGTATCCTTGCTTAGCGTTAGCAATAGATGCCTGTTTTGAAGGGCAACATGCAACCACGGCTATCAATGCCGCAAATGAAATTGCGGTTGAAGCCTTCTTGTCGGAAAAAATCCGTTTTACTGATATTAGCGTGGTAAATGAGCGCGTTATGTCGAAAGTCTGTTCAGCAAATGAATTTATACAATTAGATAACTTGGAAACTATTCTTGAGCTAGATAGAATGGCTCGAAACTATGCACGAGAAATCGTGCGTTCGATTTAGTGAGAGAATTTTTGATATGACGGACATCCTTTGGAACTTCGCGTCCTTTATCGTTGCGCTAGGGATTCTAGTCGCGGTACATGAATACGGTCACTTTTGGGTAGCGCGAAAGTGTGGTGTGTATGTCGAAAAGTTCTCGATTGGTTTCGGTAAATCGATTTGGTCTAAAGTCGGTAAAGATGGGACTGAGTATAGTATCTCCGTTATTCCTTTAGGCGGCTATGTCAAGATGCTCGATAGTCGAGTTGATGAAGTCTCTGAAGCCGATCACAAGTATGCCTTTGATAAAAAGCCTCTCTGGAAAAGAACCGCTATTGTAGGTGCAGGACCAGCATTTAACTTCTTTTTTGCGGTCTTTGCTTACTGGCTGGTGTTTTTGATTGGTGTGCCTGCGGTCAAGCCTGTTATTGGCGAAGTTACCCCGCACTCGATTGCTGCACAAGCTGGGTTAACATCAGGAATGGAGTTTAAGTCCATTGATGGTACGCCAACCTTGGACTGGGAATCGGTTAATTTGGGGCTAGTGTCGCATATTGGCGATAATCAAATGACGGTCACAGTTTCATCAGATAGCCAAATAGGAACGGACAAAAAATTAACAATTGATTTGTCGGGCTGGAACTTTAATCCAGAAACAGAGTCTGCTATGGGGACGCTTGGTTTTAAACCGTATACCCCAGAGATTAAAACAACGCTGACAAATGTAAGTGAAGACGGAGCCGGTTCGGCTGCTGGCCTTCAGGTTGGTGATACTATTATCTCGGCTGGAGAGCAAGACATCTCTCAATGGCAACAAGTCGTAGATGTGATTCAAGCGAACCCAAATAGTCCAGTGACTATACAAGTGCTGAGAGACGGTGAGCGATTAACAACAACATTGACTCCAGGGTCACGTGAGCTAAGAGATGGCACGGTTATTGGCTTTGCGGGTATCGCTCCAGAGATTGGTGAGTGGCCTGCGAGTTATCGCTTTGACCTTCAATACGGGCCGGTTGAAGCGGTAGGTAAAGCTATCGCGAAAACGGGACAAATTATCGAGCTTACGATCTCTATGCTGAAAAAGCTGATCGTGGGTGATGTTGGCCTAAACAACCTAAGCGGACCTATTTCGATTGCGAAAGGGGCAGGTACAACCGCAGATTATGGACTGGTTTATTTCTTAGGCTTCTTGGCGCTGATTAGTGTCAACTTGGGTATTATCAACTTAGTACCATTGCCAATGCTTGATGGAGGACATTTACTGTTCTTTGCAATTGAAGCAGTAATTAGAAGACCAGTACCAGAAAAAGTACAAGAAATGGGGTATCGAGTGGGAGGGGCTATTATCTTCTCATTGATGCTGATAGCAATTTTTAATGATTTTACACGCCTTTGATATCAGAATTTAGGCAGCGGTATTAGCAAGGATTAATTAGAGCAGGTATGGCGATTAAGCATATTCTATTCGCATCTCTACTAGCGACCAGCGTGTCGGCGAATGGGGCTGAGGATTTTGTTGTACAGGACATTCGAATCGAAGGTTTGCAGAGGGTAGCACTAGGTGCTGCTCTTTTGAAAATGCCTGTACGTATTGGTGATTCGGTAGACAGTAAAGATATCTCAGAGATCATTAATGCCCTCTATCAATCGGGTAACTTTGAGGATATTAAGGTTCTTCGTGATAAAGATGCACTGGTAATACGTGTGAAAGAGCGCCCAACTATTGCGAGCATCTCTTTCTCAGGTAACAGCGCGATAAAGGAAGAGCAACTACAGCAAAACCTTGATGCGTCAGGTGTTATTGTCGGTGAAGCACTAGACCGCACAACGTTAAGTAATATCGAAAAAGGTCTAGAAGATTTCTATTACAGTGTCGGTAAATACAACGCGAAGGTTCAAGCGGTGGTTACACCGTTGCCACGTAATCGTGCCGACTTGAAGTTTGTATTCTCTGAAGGTGTTTCGGCAAAGATCAAACAGATCAACTTTATCGGTAATACTGTCTTTAGCGATCAGGAATTGTTATCACGTTTTAATCTGAATGTAGATGTTGCGTGGTGGAACTTCCTTGCAGATGATAAATACCAGAAGCAAGTTCTTGCAGGTGATATTGAAGCTCTCAAGTCGTTTTACCTCGATCGTGGCTATTTAAAGTTTAAAGTCGATACGACTCAAGTATCGATTTCTCCGGACAAGAAAGGCGTTTACATCACGCTAGGTATCGATGAGGGCGAACCTTATCAAGTGAAAGATGTGACGTTCCGTGGTCAGCTAATTGGCAAACAAGCCGAATTTGAAAGTATGATCCCATTTAAGGATGGCGATACTTATAACGGCTCTAGTGTTACCGCATTAGAGGAGAACATTAAGCGCGTATTAGGTGAAGCTGGCTATGCTTACCCTCAAGTACGCACCATTCCAGAGTTTGATGATGAGAATAACCAAGTTTCTTTGGTCATCAATGTTGAAGCTGGAAACCGTATTTATGTTCGCGATATTCGATTCACAGGTAACAACTCCACCAAAGATGAAGTGTTACGTCGTGAAATGCGTCAGATGGAATCGAGTTGGTTGAACTCAAAGTCTATTGAAACCGGTAAAAACCGTTTGAACCGATTAGGTTTCTTTGAAACGGTTGATGTTCAAACAGTTCGTGTGCCTGGTTCTGATGATCAAGTAGACTTGGTATATGATGTCAAAGAGGCAAACTCAGGAAGCATTAACTTTGGTGTCGGTTACGGTACCGAATCAGGTATTAGCTTCCAGGTTGGTCTCCAGCAAGATAACTTTGCAGGTTCTGGTGACCGAGTTGGTATCAGTGCGATGACCAACAAGTATCAGAAAAACATAACGTTGGATTATCGCGACCCATACTGGAACCTAGATGGTGTCAGTCTTGGTGGTCAGATTTTCTACAATGAGTTTGAAGCATCGAAAGCAGGTATCGTTGACTATACCGACCAAAGTTATGGTGGTACGTTGACTTGGGGTTTCCCGGTCGATGAACTTAACTACCTAGAGTTTGGTGGCGGCTATACACATAGCCGATTAGGTAACATCAAAGAGTACGTTCAAATTGAGAAGTTCCTGCAAGCTCAAGAGAAGAACCGTGATTCTGAAGGTAACTTGATTACGGATGATTTCCACTTAACGGCAGCTTGGACTCGAAATAATTTAAACCGTGGACGTTTCCCGACCGCAGGTAACCATCAAAAACTCTATGGTAAAGTGACGGTTCCTGGATCGGATGTTCAATACTTCAAGACTCAATATGACGTAAGACAGTATTTTCCTATTACCGATAGTCACAGTTTTACGTTATTGTTGAAAGGTCGCTTAGGTTACGGTAACGGTTATGGTCAAACCAATGGCAATGATAACTTGCTACCATTCTACGAAAACTTCTATGTGGGTGGTTTCTCAACACTGCGTGGTTTCCGTCAGAACTCGGTAGGCCCCAAAGCAGTCTATAACGATCCAAATGGTGGTGGTTGCGGTAATGTAGGTGGGAATAACCCGTGTTACTCCGCGACTGACCAGTCAGTGGGTGGTAACGCAGTAGCGCTTGCTAGTGTTGAGTTGATTGTCCCGACGCCATTTGCTTCGGATGAGTTCCGCAACCAAATTCGTACTAGCTTGTTTATGGATGCTGCGAGCCTTTGGGACACAGAGTTTACTTATGTTTCACCAGACCCTAACATGCCTGGAAGCCAGTATTATTACGATTACTCGGATCCGTCGAATTACCGAGCGTCGGTAGGTGTAGCAGTACAGTGGATGTCTCCAATGGGGCCTCTTGTATTCTCACTCGCAACACCAGTTAAGAAGTTTGAAGGCGATAAAACAGAAGCCTTTACCTTCACGATTGGTAATACTTTCTAACTATATATTTTGTAACGAAAATAGTTTCTATACGAACAGAGGAATCGACCTTGAAAAAATTAATGAAAGCGGCTGGACTTGGCCTAGTTATCCTTACGTCTTCACTGTTTGCAAACGCAGCAGAAGCGGCGCAGAAAATTGGCTATGTGAATACGCTTCAAGTTTTCCAAGCACTTCCACAGCGTGAAGCAACACTGCAAAAATTACAGAATGAGTTCAAAGACAAAGCTGCCGAGCTTCAAGCGATTCAAGCGGATGCAGCTAAGAAGATGGAAAAACTTCAACGTGATGGTGAGCTACTAGGTAAAGATGAAATCGAGAAACTACGTATCGAGATTGGTCAGCTAGATAGCAAATATAAGATCAAAGGCCAAGCTCTAGAAAAAGAGAGCCAGCGTCGTGAAGCGGAAGAAAAGCAGAAGCTGTTTAAGACCATCCAAGAAGCAGTTGAAAAAGTAGCAAAAAAAGAAGGCTACGACATGATCATCGATATTCAGGCGGTTGGTTATGCAAAAGAAGAGTTCAACATCTCGAAGAAAGTTATCGACTCACTTAAGTAACAGTATTGCAGTAGGTTAGACATGACAGCATTGACGTTAGCACAATTAGCGGAGATTACTGGTGGGGAAATCCATGGTAATGAGAGCACGCTAATTAGTGCGGTAGCGCCTATGAACAGCGCAGGTGAGGGACAAATTACTTTCCTCACTAATGTAAAATACGCAAAGCATCTTGGTGAATGCCAAGCATCGGCAATCATGGTGAAAGCCAGTGAGTTAGAGCATTGCAAAACCAATGCTCTAGTGGTTGCTGATCCTTATGTGGCCTATGCTAAAGTCGCCCAAGCGTTAGATACTACTCCAGCTCCTGCTGCATCTGGTATTGCGCCAAGTGCAGTGGTCTCTTCAGAGGCCTGCTTGGGTGAGAATGTATCCGTAGGCGCCAATGCTGTGATTGAAGCCGGAGCAGAACTTGGCGACAACGTAATTGTCGGCGCGGGTTGCTTTATCGGAAAGGGTGCTAAGCTAGGTCGCAATACTAAGCTTTGGGCTAATGTATCGATTTATCATGATGTAGTGCTTGGTGACGATTGTTTAGTGCAGTCAAGTACTGTCATTGGTTCTGATGGTTTTGGCTACGCTAATGAAAAAGGCGAGTGGGTCAAAATTCCTCAAGTCGGTACCGTGCGAATTGGAAACCGTGTAGAAATTGGTGCTTGTACCACTATCGACCGCGGTGCGCTGGACGACACCATCATCGAAGACAATGTAATCATTGATAACCAGATGCAAATTGCTCATAACGTGCACATCGGATATGGCACAGCAATGGCTGGTGGTACTATTGTTGCTGGTAGCACCAAAATCGGTAAATACTGCCAAATTGGTGGTGCGAGTGTTCTCAATGGACATATCGAAATTGCTGATGGTGTTATTGTCACAGGTATGGGAATGGTCATGCGTAGCTTGCCAGAAAAAGGCATCTACTCATCAGGTATTCCACTACAGACCAACAAAGAGTGGCGCAAAACGGCTACTCGAGTCCATCGTATTGATGAGATGAACAAGCGCCTCAAAGCAGTTGAAAAACTGCTAGAGCAAACAGAAGACTAACTTCTGTGGCTTAAAAATGAAGGCTCGCTTAGGCGAGTCTTTTTATGTGTGTCAGATAACGCTAGGTTGAGCAATGCTCCCCCCCGAACTGACACTAAGTGGCATTTGGGTATATAATGCCTCTAGTTAGAAAAAGAATTGATAATAGGATTTTTACTTTGAGCACTGATACAAAAACAATGACAATCACTGAGATCCAGGAACTGCTTCCTCATCGCTATCCGTTTCTGTTGATCGATCGCGTTACCGATTATCAAGAAGAAAAGTATCTAACCGCCATTAAAAATGTGTCTGTGAATGAACCACAATTTACAGGGCACTTTCCGCAATTACCTGTGTTTCCTGGTGTGTTGATTTTAGAAGCTATGGCTCAAGCGACGGGTCTATTGGCATTTAAATCGTTTGGTGCGCCAAAAGGCAATGAGCTGTACTACTTTGCGAGTGTCGATAAAGCGAAGTTCCGCAAGCCAGTTGTACCAGGTGATCAATTGATTATTGAAGTGGAATTTATCAAGGAGCGTCGCGGTATTGCTGCCTTCAACGGCGTAGCAAAGGTTGATGGTGAGGTTGTTTGTTCTGCTGAGCTAAAGTGTGCTCGTCGAGAGTTTTAATATGATTCATGAAACCGCTAAGATTCATCCTAGTGCCGTTATCGAAGGGAACGTCACTATTGGTGCAAATACCACAGTAGGTCCTTTTACCTATATCTCAGGTGATATCACAATTGGTGAGAACAATGAGATTATGTCGCATGTTGTTATTAAGGGTCATACTACAATAGGTAACGATAACCGAGTATTCCCTCAAGCGATCATTGGTGAAGAAAACCAAGATAAGAAATACGGTGGTGAAGATACGCGAGTTGTGGTTGGCGACCGGAATGTCATCCGCGAGAGCGTACAAATTCATCGTGGTACTGTTCAAGATAAGACCCAGACAGTGGTCGGTAATGACAACCTTCTTTGTGTAAATGCTCATATTGCGCATGATGTGATTGTGGGCAACCACACACACATTGGTAACAATGCTATTCTCGGTGGTCATGTAACGGTTGGTGATCATGCTGGAGTTATGGCATTGTCGGCGATCCACCCGTTCTGCACAGTTGGCGCTTACGCTTATGTTGGCGGCTGTTCGGCAGTAGTACAAGATGTACCACCATACGTTCTTGCGCAAGGCAACCATGCAACACCGTTTGGTCTCAACTTAGTGGGATTAAAGCGTAACGGTTTCGAGAAGCCAGAACTGCGTGCTTTGCAAAAAGCGTACAAAGAGATCTACCGTTCAGGCAAGACACTGGCAGAGGTAAAGCCTGTGCTTGAGGAAATGGCGCAAGAGTGGGCATCAGTTCAGCGTTTTGTGGATATTTTGGAAAGCTCTGAGCGTGGCATTATCCGCTAACGTTGGTCACGTAAGTATAAAAAGATCGCTAATCAGTTAGCGGTCTTTTTCTGTTTTATGGTATTCGAGAAATTTGGCGAAAATAAGGACTGGTAATGGAACGACCATTGCGAATTGGTATCGTAGCTGGCGAACTTTCCGGAGATACTCTGGGAGAGGGCTTCATTAAAGCAATAAAGCAACAATATCCAGATGCCGAGTTTGTTGGTATCGGTGGCCCTAAAATGATAGCTCAAGGTTGCGAGTCTCTTTTCGATATGGAAGAGCTTGCGGTCATGGGATTGGTAGAAGTTCTTGGGCGCTTGAAACGGTTGTTGCATGTTAAAGCAGGGTTGGTGAAATACTTTACTCAAAACCCGGTAGATGTGTTTGTCGGTATAGATGCCCCTGATTTCAACTTGCGTCTCGAATTGGACCTTAAACAAGCTGGAACAAAAACGGTACACTATGTCAGTCCTTCTGTTTGGGCGTGGAGACAAAAGCGTATTCATAAGATTGCTGAGGCGACTAACCTCGTACTTGCTTTCTTGCCATTTGAAAAAGCTTTCTATGACAAATTCCAAGTGCCTTGTGAGTTTGTCGGCCATACTTTGGCTGATGCCATCCCTCTAGAATCGGATGCACAACAAGCTCGCGAGCTTTTAGGATTAGCGCCTGATAAAAAGTGGCTAGCGGTCTTACCTGGTAGTCGTGGTAACGAGTTGAAGATGCTTTCACAACCGTTTATTGAAACCTGTGTGAAACTGCATCAAGACGACCCAAATCTTGGTTTTGTGGTGGCTGCTGTCAACGAAAAGCGTAAACAGCAGTTTATTGAAGCTTGGCAGAAAATTGCGCCTCAGCTTGAATTTCACATTGTTCAAGATACCGCACGTAACGTTATTACCGCTGCAGATGCAGTATTATTGGCGTCTGGCACCGTAGCTTTAGAGTGCATGCTACTTAAAAGACCAATGGTCGTTGGTTATAAAATGAATGCAATAACCGCATTTCTGGCCAAGCGTTTAGTGAAAACCAAATACGTTTCCTTACCAAATATTCTCGCCGATGATGAGATAGTAAAAGAGTTTCTGTTAGAAGCTTGTACGCCGGAAAACTTGTACAATGAGCTCACCAAGCTTCTTAATAGTGACAACAGTGCGGTGATTGCCAAATTCACGGAAATGCACCACTGGATTCGTAAAGATGCCGATAAACAAGCGGCAAATGCAGTGTTAAATCTAATTGGAAAGTTATGACAACGAAGAAAAAAAGTGCTGAGCTTCCCCCCTTTGATTATCCGCAAGGTTACTCACTAGTCGCGGGTGTGGATGAGGTAGGTCGAGGCCCTTTAGTGGGTGATGTCGTCACAGCCGCGGTTATCTTGGATCCCAACAATCCGATTGAAGGGTTGAACGACTCAAAGAAACTTTCCGAGAAGAAACGACTCGCCCTTTATCCTGAGATAAAAGAAAAAGCGCTGGCATGGGCAGTTGGGCGTTGTTCTCCAACAGAAATCGATGAGTTAAACATCCTACAAGCGACCATGGTAGCAATGCAGCGTGCGGTCGCTGGACTGCAAGTACAACCTGATATGGTGCTTATTGATGGCAACCGAACGCCAACGTTACCAATGGATGCTCAAGCGGTCGTTAAGGGAGACTTACGTGTCGCAGAAATCAGTGCAGCATCGATTATAGCTAAAGTCGTTCGCGACCAAGAGATGGAAGAGCTTGATCAGCAACATCCACAATTTGGTTTTGCTAAACATAAAGGCTATCCAACGAAAGCGCATTTTGAAGCCATTGAACAGCATGGCGTCATTGCAGAGCATCGCAAAAGTTTCAAACCAGTCAAACGCGCCTTAGGTATTAAAGACTAGCTCACGTTAGTCGTATTAAGGATCGTGATAGTACGATTCGTTAGAGTATGATTCGCCAAATAATCGTCATGGCAATTTAGGATTTATTATGTCAGACCCCAAGTTTATACACCTTCGAGTTCACAGTGACTTCTCCATGGTCGATGGCCTGTCGAAGGTGCCACCATTAGTAAAAAAAGTGGCAGAGATGGGTATGCCAGCAATGGCACTGACTGATTTTACTAACCTATGTGGGTTAGTGAAATTTTATGGTAATGCACACTCCTCTGGGGTTAAACCGCTGATTGGTGCTGACTTTGCTGTTCAGTCTGACGAATTTGGAGATGAGTTAACTCGTATAACAGTATTGGCAGCGGATAATACTGGTTACAACAATCTGACTTTGCTTATCTCAAAAGCATACCTTCGAGGCCATATCCAACATCAACCTGTGATTGATAAGGCGTGGTTAGTCGAGTTATCTGAAGGGCTTATCGTTCTTTCTGGAGCGAAAGAGGGTGATGTAGGTAAAGCGCTATTAAAAGGCAATACAACACTTGCTAAGCAGTGCGCTCAGTTTTATCAGACGCATTTTCCAGATCGCTACTATTTAGAACTGATTCGTACAGGACGACCTGACGAAGAAAGTTACCTGCATTTCGCCGTAGAGTTGGCCGAGGAGCTCGATCTTCCGGTTGTCGCGACCAATGAGGTCGTGTTTGTCGACAAAGAACTATTTGATGCTCATGAAATTCGTGTTGCGATCCATGATGGTTACACACTTGATGACCCTAAACGTCCCAAAAAGTACAGTGCTCAACAATATCTTCGTAGTGAGGAAGACATGTGTGAGCTGTTTGCGGACATCCCAGAAGCACTTCAGAACTCAGTAGAAATTGCTAAGCGCTGTAACGTGACCGTGCGCCTCGGTGAATACTTCTTACCTGCGTTCCCAACTGAAGGTATGAAAGAGACTGATTTCTTGGTGATGAAATCAAGAGAAGGTCTTGAGGAGCGTTTGGAGTTTTTGTTCCCAGATGAAGCGGTGCGAGCAGAGCGTCGTCCTGAGTATGATGACCGACTACAAATTGAGCTTGATGTTATCAACCAAATGGGATTCCCAGGTTACTTCTTGATCGTTATGGAGTTCATCCAGTGGTCAAAAGATAATGCGATTCCAGTAGGACCTGGACGTGGTTCAGGTGCTGGTTCATTGGTGGCCTATGCTCTTAAAATCACCGACCTTGATCCGCTTGAATACGATCTTCTTTTTGAGCGATTCTTGAACCCTGAACGTGTCTCCATGCCCGATTTCGATGTCGATTTCTGTATGGATAAACGTGACCAAGTAATTGATCACGTAGCCGAGATGTACGGTCGGGATGCGGTATCGCAGATCATTACCTTCGGTACTATGGCTGCGAAGGCGGTTATTCGTGATGTGGGGCGTGTATTGGGTCACCCGTTTGGCTTTGTTGACCGCATATCAAAACTGATTCCAGCTGACCCTGGCATGACGTTAGAAAAAGCCTTCAAGGCGGAGCCTGCATTGCCACAGCTTTATGATGGCGATGAAGAAGTTCGAGACCTCATCGATATGTGCCGCATATTGGAAGGGTGTACTCGGAATGCCGGTAAACACGCGGGTGGGGTAGTAATTTCACCGACTACGATTACTGATTTTGCACCGATTTATGCCGACTCTGAGGGACATTTCCCTGTTACTCAGTTTGATAAGAACGATGTTGAAACGGCAGGCTTGGTTAAATTCGACTTCTTGGGTCTGAGAACATTAACGATTATCGATTGGGCGCTTGGACTGATTAACCCTCGACTCGAAAGAGAGGGTAAACAACCAGTTCGAATTGAATCGATACCACTTGATGACTCGGCTTCATTCCAGCTGTTACAGAATTCTGAAACCACTGCGGTATTCCAGTTGGAATCGCGAGGTATGAAAGAGCTTATCAAGCGTCTACAGCCGGACTGTTTTGAAGATATCATTGCATTGGTGGCGCTATTCCGTCCAGGCCCATTGCAATCAGGCATGGTTGATAACTTCATCGACCGTAAGCACGGGCGAGAGGCGGTCTCCTACCCAGATGAAACGTGGCAACATGAATCTCTAAAAGAGACTCTGGAGCCTACGTACGGCATCATTCTTTATCAAGAACAGGTTATGCAAATTGCACAGATCCTAGCGGGCTATACGCTGGGTGGTGCGGATATGCTGCGTCGTGCAATGGGTAAGAAAAAGCCGGAAGAGATGGCTAAGCAGCGTGCCGTCTTTGAAGAAGGGGCGATAAACAACGGCGTTGATGGCGAACTCGCCATGAAGATCTTTGATCTGGTAGAAAAGTTCGCGGGTTATGGCTTTAACAAATCTCACTCAGCGGCATATGCACTGGTCTCCTATCAAACGCTCTGGCTGAAAACCCATTACCCTGCTGAGTTTATGGCGGCGGTTATGACCGCCGATATGGATAATACAGAGAAAGTTGTTGGTCTTGTAGATGAATGCTTCCGCATGAAGCTCAAAGTGCTACCACCTGATATTAATGCTGGTCTGTTCCGCTTCAATGTTAACGAAGAGGGCGCGATCGTTTATGGTATTGGCGCGATCAAAGGGGTTGGTGAAGGTCCTATTGATGTCATTATCGAGGCTCGTAATAAAGGTGGCCACTTCCGAGATTTATTCGATTTTTGTGCTCGTATTGACATCAAGAAAGTCAACAAGCGAGTAATTGAAAAGCTTATTATGTCGGGTGCGCTTGACCGACTAGGCCCGCATCGAGCGGCGATGATGGCATCACTGAACGATGCTGTTAAAGCGGCGAGTCAACACCATCAGGCTGAAGCCTTTGGTCAGGCTGACATGTTTGGTGTATTGACTGATGCGCCAGAAGATGTGGAGCATAAATATACTCAAGTTCCACCATGGCCAGAAAAGGTATGGTTAGAAGGTGAGAGAGAAACTTTGGGGCTTTATTTGACGGGGCACCCAATAAACGCCTATCTTAAGGAACTTACCAAATACACCAGTTGTCGATTAAAAGACGCAACACCAACAAGACGTGATCAATCGTTGACGGTCGCAGGCTTAGTGATTGCTGCTCGGGTAATGACAACCAAGCGTGGAACACGTATCGGACTGATGACTTTGGATGACCGGAGCGGTCGTATGGAAGTGATGTTGTTCTCAGATGCGCTAGATAAATATGCTGAATTGTTAGAAAAAGATAAAATAGTGGTCGTTTCTGGACAGGTCAGCTTTGATGACTTCAACGGTGGCCTTAAAATGTCTGGCCGCGAAGTTTTAGATTTAGGTAGCGCTCGTGAGAAATTTACACGAGGCGTATCCATTTCGTTGTTAGAGCAACAAATAGATGAGCGTTTTTACCAGCGCTTCACAGAAATATTAACCCCACACAAAGCTGGGACAGTACCTGTTAATATTTACTACCAGCGTGCCGATGCACGCGCAAAACTTACGCTAGGAACAGAATGGCGTGTAACGCCGAATGATGCGTTACTAGAAGAATTACAGCAGTTACTTGGTAAAGACCAGGTTGAACTCGAATTTAACTAATTGAGTCCCAGAGCAAAAATACTTGGGGCTGAATCGATAAGGATTCACAGATGAGCTTGAACTTTCTTGAATTTGAAAAGCCAATTGCCGAACTAGAAGCAAAAATCGAAGCATTGCGTGACGTTTCTCGTCATGGTGGTGATAGTGCAATTGACTTAGATAAAGAAATTGAACAACTAGAGAAAAAGAGCTTAGAGCTTAAGAAAAAAATCTTTAGTGATCTTGGGGCATGGCAAGTGGCACAGCTTGCGCGTCACCCACAGCGTCCGTACACGCTTGATTATGTAGAGCATGTATTTACTGAGTTTGATGAACTGGCTGGCGATCGCGCGTTTGCGGACGATAAAGCTATTGTTGGTGGTATGGCTCGCCTAGATGGTCGTCCGGTTATGATCATTGGCCACCAAAAAGGCCGCGAAACAAAAGAGAAAGTGAAGCGTAACTTTGGTATGCCAAAACCAGAAGGTTACCGTAAAGCACTTCGTTTGATGAGAATGGCAGAGCGTTTTAATATGCCAATCATCACTTTTATCGATACTGCGGGTGCTTACCCAGGGGTTGGCGCAGAAGAGCGTGGTCAATCAGAAGCGATTGCGATGAACCTTAAAGTCATGGCAGGTCTAAAAGTGCCAGTCATCTGTAACGTTGTCGGTGAAGGCGGTTCTGGTGGTGCTTTAGCGATCGGTGTAGGCGATTACGTGAACATGCTGCAATACTCAACGTACTCGGTAATTTCTCCTGAAGGCTGTGCGTCAATTTTATGGCGTGACTCTGATAAAGCGCCGCAAGCAGCGGAAGCAATGGGATTGGTTGCTCCTCGATTAAAAGAGCTTGAGCTTATTGATGAAATCATTGAAGAGCCACTAGGTGGCGCTCATCGTGATGCGGTGCAAATGGCTGCTAATATGAAAGCGACATTGCTACGCCAATTAGAAGAACTTGATCAGTTGGATGATGACAACTTACTTGAGCGTCGTTATCAACGTTTGATGAGTTATGGCTACTGCTAAGTAGAAACTGTTTATATAATAAGGCGAGCGAGATGCTCGCCTTTTTTATTTAACCTAGGAAGAAACCATGACTCTGTACCAGCAATTTTCTCAAGTGCTTGATGAACAGAAAGTGATGCATGGCAAGATCATTGTTGGATTTAGTGGCGGGGTGGATTCACGTGTACTGCTGCGATTAGCAGCAAGGTATAGCAAACAGCATTCAATAACCTGTTTAGCGGTACATGTGCATCATGGATTAAGCGATAACGCAAATGAATGGCAAGTTCAGTGTGAGCGTTGGGCTCAAGAGGAGGCCGTTGAGTTTACCTGCGAGCGCGTAACATTGTCGCAAGACTCGGGAGAAAGCCTTGAGCAGTTGGCGCGTCAAGCTCGGTATCAAGCACTGCGTCAACATATGCAGAGCGGCGATATTTTGCTTACGGGTCAGCATCTTGATGATCAAGCTGAGACCATGTTACTGGCCTTAAAACGTGGTAGCGGACCCAAAGGGCTCTCTTCGATGGCCTCTTCAATGAACTTTGGCTCGGGGAGGTTAGTTCGTCCACTCTTAAATATTGCACGACATGATATTGAGCGCTATGCGCAGCATGAGCAATTACAGTGGGTCGAGGATGAAAGTAATTCAGACACTCGATTCGACCGTAATTTTCTTCGTCAATCTGTCTTACCCGTATTGAATCAGCGCTGGCCTAGTTTTGCTAAAGCTGCAAGTCGCAGTGCGCGCTTATGTGCGAAACAAGAACGGTTAATTAAAGAGTTACTATTGCCTGAACTTGAAGTATGTATGAATGAGTTCCAAGGGCTGAGTATTTCCACGATGTCATCACACTCTATTTTAAAGAGAGAACAACTACTTAGACTGTGGTTAGAAGCCAATACTTCGTTGATGCCTACTGAGGTGCAGTTTCGCAAAATTTGGCAAGAAGTGGCACTAGCTAAGCAAGATGCTAACCCGGAAATGAATTTGGCTGGTGGAGCGATTAGACGTGCTCAGGGGCATCTATATTGGGTTGAAGCTTATAAAGATGTCAGCGATTGGCAACAATCATGGTTAGATAAAGACACGTTAGTGTTGCCAGATAACTTAGGCGTATTAAAGTTGGTTTCACCGAGCAAAGACGCAAAGATGACACTAGATCGCCAAACGTTGAATAGGTCGTTAAAAGTCATTTTCAACCCTGAAGGTTTGAGTGCTCACCCCCATGGACGAGCAGGATCTCGTAAGTTAAAAAAACTGTTCCAAGAGCTGAAAATACCTAGCTGGCAGCGACGTAGAATCCCAATTCTAATACAGGATGATAAGGTCGTTGCTGTTGGTAACTTATTTGTAGATAAAGCATTTTATGGTTCAGATTGTGAACTTGTATGGGACAAGTGACCACATTTCATGTCACAATCGTATACAATAATAAAGCGCCAGAAATGGCAAAGCGCAAACTAGAGTACACGCTGTTATCTGGCTTATATGGAAATACACAGAAGGTAAAGCAATGAAAAATATGGTAATTGGTGCAGTATTGGCTGCAGGCCTATTGAGTGGTACGGCGATGGCCGCTGACATTGAAGCTGGTAAGGCAAAAGCAGCGATTTGTGCCGCTTGTCATGGTGCTGATGGCATCGCAGTTATTCCAGGTTACCCAAACCTTAAGGGACAAAACGAGCAGTACTTAGCAACTTCTATCAAAGCGTACAAGAATAAAGAACGTACAGGCGGTTTGGCTGCTGTCATGCAAGCTCAAGCGTCAATGCTGAGCGACGAAGATATTGCCAACGTTGCTGCTTATTACGCTAGTCTGAAATAATCGCATTATCGATTTACTATTAAGAGACCCGAAGATTGCCTTCGGGTTTTTTGTTTTCGTTGATTGTTGGCGCAGCCTGCCAGATAATGGTGTCAATCAATGAGGTTTAAGGGAAGAACATGAAAAAGATTGAAGCGATTATCAAACCATTCAAACTTGATGACGTCCGTGAAGCATTGGCAGAAGTGGGCATTACAGGTATGACCGTATCGGAAGTAAAAGGTTTTGGTCGCCAGAAAGGTCACACAGAGCTTTACCGCGGTGCTGAATACATGGTCGACTTTTTGCCAAAAGTAAAATTGGAAATTGTCGTATCAAGTGACGTGGCTGATCAATGTGTGGAAACCATCATTGAGACCGCTCAAACGGGTAAGATTGGTGATGGTAAGATTTTCATCACTGATATCGAACGTGTAGTACGAATTCGTACTGGCGAAGAAGATGAAGACGCTATCTAAGTCGAATCTCAAAGAATCATAAAGGAGTAGGTAACTGCTCCTTTTTCGTTTTAGAGAAGAGGTATTATGAAGTTAAAGTGGGTACTGCTTACTGGTGTCGCTATTGTGGGAATGACAGTGGGTGGTTTTCAATCGGTATTTACCGTGCGAGAAACACCAGAAATTACCAGTATTAAGGATAGCCAAGTTCAAACGGAGCTAAAGTGTTACCGCAATGACCATCCAGTTGCGTTGGACGAGTCCGGACACTTGAATGTTTTGGTTTGGAATATTTACAAACAAAATCGCGAAAACTTATTGCCCGAACTTACTCGTCTGTCCGAAGACCGACAATTGGTCCTACTTCAAGAAGCCAGCCTCGATGATACATTTTTAGATTGGCTACAGCGCTCGGACTGGGGGAGTAATCAAGTTAGTGCATTCAAAGCATTTGATGTCTCTTCTGGCGTACTTAATTTAAGCCGTACCATGCCTTCAATCGCTTGCGCGAATCTGCAAACCGAACCTTGGCTAAGATTACCTAAATCAGGCTTGTATGCGGAATACGCACTGACGAATGGACAAACTTTAATCAGTGTGAATCTGCACTCTGTAAATTTTACGATAGGAACAGAAGAGTATAAGCAACAACTCGAGTCCTTCAAGCAAGTACTCGAGAAGCATCAAGGACCACTGCTAATAGCAGGGGACTTCAATAGTTGGAGTGAATCACGACTCTCCGCGTTAAAACAAGCCCTACATAAATACCATATTAAAGAGGTCGAATTTCAACGTGATAACCGTAAGCGATTTATCACTGGTTTACCTTTGGATCACATATTTTATCGTGGAATGGAACTGGCAGGACAGCGCGTTCCTGAATCTGATGCCTCTGATCATAATCCTCTACTTGCTGAGTTTAGGATTGTCTCTAAGTAATTGAACCAATGAGGCGGTCAGACATAGAAAAAGCGGCGTAAACGCCGCTTTTTTAATGAGAACTAAGCACTAGTTTTGGTGACATCAACGTAGAGTTTCAGTTTTTGGCCCGGCTTAAGATATTTCTGTTTCTGAAGGTCGTTCCATTTAACAACATCGTTGGTACGTACTTTGAATTTCTGTGCAATACCGCTGATGGTATCCCCACTTCTTACAGAGTAGAAAACGGTGCGGATAATCGCGCCATCACTCGCATTTTTCCAGATTACGAGTTCCTGCCCAACTCTTAGTGTGTCACGAGGCCCCATACCGTTCCATTTTGCCAACGATTGGTGAGAAACTTTATTTGCTCTGGCAATCGACCACAAACTGTCACCACTGGCAACTTTGTGGGTCACTTTATAGTTACCACGAGATGTTGATTGTGTTTTTGCCAAGCGATTTGCTGCGCTTAATGAATAGGTTGATTCATCTTTGGTTGATGTCGGAACGAGAAGATACTGGCCCGCGCGAATATTGTTGCCTTTTAACCCATTGGCACTGCGAATTACTTGCGTCGTTGTCTGGTGGTCTCGCGCAATCACACTCAATGAATCACCTGACTTTACTTTATAACGCACAAGACGCATCCCTTTACCACGATTCTGTTCCAGTTCGAAGCGGAACTTATCTAAAGTCTCGATGGGTAGCAGTAATGTCTGAGGGCCATCTGGTGCAGTTGCCCATTGGTTGTATGCAGGGTTATAACTTTGCAGTTCCTTAATCGAAATGCCGGCATATTTGGCTGCAATTGCAAGATCGAGCTGTTCATTAGGGTCGACCAATTCCAACACAGGCTTGTTTGCGATTGGTGGAATGTCGACACCATACTTTTCTTTGTTAGCCAGAACATCAGCTAGAGCCAGCAACTTAGGGACATAGCTGCTGGTTTCTTTCGGTAAATCGAGAGAGAAAAAGTCCGTAGGCTTACCTAAGTTACGATTTTTTCGAATCGCACTGTTTACTCGACCGCCGCCACTGTTATAGGCCGCGATCGCGTGATTCCAGTTGCCGTCAAAACGTTTGTTCAACTGAGTCAGATAATCTAAAGCGGCTTGAGTCGATGCGGTAACGTCACGACGACCGTCATACCAGTAGGTTTGGTCTAGGCCGAACGCTTTTCCTGTTGCTGGGACAAACTGCCATAATCCTGCGGCGCTGCCATGAGAATAAGCGAAGGCATCAAAGGAGCTTTCGACAATAGGCAGTAAAGCAAGCTCTAATGGTAGGTTACGTGCTTCTATTTCTTCAGTAATCAAATATAGGAAAGGCTGAGCGCGCTGTGAGACTGTTCTCAAGTGGCTAGGGTGTTTAATGTACCATTCGCGGTAATAGTCCACTTTAGCGTTGTCTGGAATCTCCATTTTTAGCTGCATAGCGATGCGCTGCCATACATCTTCTTGCTCTTGTGGCGTTAGTGCTTTTGCTGGAGTTGGAGTATCAACGGAAACGGGCTTTGTTGTATTAGTGGTTGCTGTTTCTGCAGGAGAGTTGGTGGGCTCTGTTGTGGTGTTGCTTGAATCTGGCTGTGTCATCTGACAACCGGCCAGCAACAGGGCTAAGGCCCAACTGTATTTCTTATGCATTTTGTTTGCTACAACCTCTAATTTGAACGGTTGTGCATAATACTAATACGGATTGGGCCAAACAAGCAGCAAAACGTTAAAATTCGTTTTTCCACTCACGTAATGCTGTAAAAGTTGATAGGGGATCATTATTGACAGTTCGGTTTGCTACCGAGCTCACAACTTCTGCTTGAGTAGTTCGTAAAAATGGATTGATGCGCTTCTCTATGGAAATCGTGGTTGGCAAGGTTGGGAAACCTTTAGCGCGTTTCTGATTGGCACCATCTCTGTACTCATGAAGGAACTCATTATGGGGCTCTACGGCCATAGCAAAGGCGAGGTTACTAAGTGTGTATTCGTGAGTGCAGTACACTTCCGTCTCTTCAGGCAGTAGAGTGAGTTTTTGCAACGAATTGTACATTTGCTCCGGAGTACCTTCAAAAATGCGCCCACAGCCCGCGGAGAACAGGACATCGCCACAAAATAGCTTACCGTCGCCTACATAGCCAATATGATCGAGCGTGTGGCCCGGTAAATTGAGCACCAAAAACTCTTCATTGAACAAATTGATACGATGTCCTTCACTGACATGGTGAGTAAGCTGTCCTATATTGGAATTCTCAGGGCCAAGAACGGTGATCGTCGGGTATTTTTCTACCAGTTTCTCTATGCCACCAGTATGGTCCCAGTGGTGATGGGTAATCAATATCGTGACTAACTCAAGTTGATTGGCTTCTAAATATTCGATCACCGGTTCAGCATCTCCTGGATCGACAACGGCGCACAAGTTCTGGTTATTTTGAATCAGCCAGATGTAATTATCGTTAAATGCAGGTATGCTTTTGATATGTAACATTGTTGTTTCTCCAGTTCAGTATGGGAGAGAGCGCGTAAATGAAGCCAGCACGCAGCAAGAAAAAAGTTGATCATCCCCATTCTTGGGAAGAGCTTGCCAACGGTCAATGGGTCTCTGAATCTATTCAAACGAGGCTTGATGAGTGGTGCCCCAAGTTCTTTGGCTATCATATGCTAAAACTTGGAGGACTGAGTTGTGAACTCACAAGCTGCAATTGCAACATTCAGCATCAAGTGAACCTTGATTCTAAGAACCCTCTGCACAATGTTATCGCTGACCGCTACGAATTACCATTCTTAGAGAAGAGTTTTGATGCTGTTGTAATGTCGCATCAACTTGAGTATGCCGAAGACCCCCATCGCCTACTGCGTGAAGTGGATCGAGTGATGATCGATGACGGTTACCTTATCATTACGGGCTTCAACCCTATGAGCTTCACCGGTCTTGCTAGCTTGATGCCTTGGAGAAAGAACAATTTCCCTTGGAGTGGCCGCATGTTTACGCCAAATCGGATAAAAGACTGGTTAGGGGTACTCAATTATCAGGTCGTCTATGCGGATACTTATGCGCTGTTTCCTATGAAACGATATCGGACGATGTGGACGTGGTTAGAAAGCAGTATTGGTGACTGGGCGTCGCCCATGGGAAGCTTGTATTTTATCGTAGCGAGAAAGCGAACCTACCCGCTTAAACCGATAAAGCCGCATTGGCGTCTAAAGAAAAAGCTAACACCGGCTAGTGTTAGCTATCGTACTGCAGATAAAAAGCAAAGCTCGTAAGCAAGGGAAAGCTATAAGCGGGAGAAACCTTAGCTTGGTTGATAGCCAGTGTCTTCTTCTGTTGGGTTTTCTGCAGCAGCTCTTGCTAGTTCATCACACATTTCATTTTCTCTATGACCTGCATGACCTTTCACCCAGCGCCAGTCAATATCGTGCCGTGCAGTCTCTGAGTCGAGTGCTTTCCATAGGTCCGCATTCTTAACTGGCTTCTTATCTGCGGTTTTCCAACCACGTTTTTTCCAGTTGTGTATCCACTGGGTAATCCCTTGTCGAACATACTGACTATCTGTGGTTAAGATAACGTTGCAAGGCTCTTTAAGTGTCTGAAGTGCAACAATGGTTGCCATCATTTCCATGCGATTGTTTGTTGTCAACGTATAGCCTTTGGCTAACGTCTTTTCGTTCTGTTTGTACCTTAGGACGATTCCATAGCCGCCGGGACCAGGATTACCCAAACAAGAACCATCTGTGAAAATTTCAACCTGCTTCGTCATGATTTGATACTATATAGCTCAGTAAGTTTATCTACATAGTCTGACATACAAAACATCATGAATACCAGTCTCAATTCAGAACAACGCAGAATCGTGGTACTCGATACCGAAACAACAGGTATGAACCGCGAAGGTGGTCCTCACTACATGGGGCATCGAATCATTGAAATCGGCGCGGTGGAAATCATCAACCGTAAACTGACTGGTCGCCATTTTCACGTCTATTTAAAGCCTGATCGTGAAATTCAACCTGACGCTATCGACGTTCACGGTATCACTGATGAGTTTCTATTAGATAAACCGCTCTATCATCAAGTTCACGAAGAGTTCTTAGACTTTATTAAAGGCGCAGAACTTGTTGCCCACAACGCGCCCTTCGATGTGGGCTTTATGGACTACGAGTTTGAGAAGTTAGGCGCTTCGATTGGTAAAACGGAACAGTACTGTAAGGTTACCGATACGCTTGCGATGGCAAAACGCATGGCGAACATGCCGGCAAGAAAGAACCTCGACTCGTTAGCAAAACACTACACGATAGATACGTCTGCTCGTGTTCTCCACGGCGCTTTGCTCGATGCGGAGATCTTGGCGGATGTATATTTGGCAATGACGGGCGGCCAAACTTCGATGCAATTTAATGCGGGGCAGTCCGATGGGGACGAAAGTGGTGGTGAAACCATTAAGAGGCTCACAACGGGAAGAAAATCGCTAAAGATCTTGCATGCTTCTGCCGATGAAATAGAAGCGCACAATTCGCGTTTAGATATTGTTGAAAAAGGTGGCAGTTGTCTCTGGCGCCTGTAGGAGAGAAACATGCAGAGGATTATTTTTGCGATGGCGTTATGGTTATCGCTGACAGTTGGTGCCTTCGCGACTGAGTCCTCAATGTCATTTCTTGATAACCGTTTTCGAGTTGACCAAACGGTGGAACGAATCACTTTTTTGGTTTATCGACAGGATAACTCTAAGCCGGTTACGCTAGTTCGCCCTGACGGTAAAAAATACTACGCTTGGCGTCATCCTGAAAATGTTCACTGGATTGAAGAGCCTAGTGTCGATGTCATTTCAATCGAAAAGCCAATGCCAGGCCCTTGGCAAGCCATTGGCAAAGTCACGCCCAAAAATAACATTCAAATCATTTCTCAGCTGTCTTTAAAAGCTGACACCTTGCCACAGCGTATTTATCAAGGTGAGAAGTTAAAGTTTACTGCCCGACTCATGACCGATGGCAAGCCGTTAATTGTTGAGAACATCCTCGACCGTGTGAACCTTAAAGTGGTGATGACGCGCTATTTAGAATCTCAAGAACAAACGGATAACAAGGTGCGCCCGATACCTATTGTCATTGGTGAGTTTTATGATAACGGTGAAGGGTTGGATGAGCGCGCTGGAGATGGTGTGTTCACCGTTGAGCTACCTATTGAACTTGAGCCCGGGAAATACAATGTTCGAATTACTACAGGCAATGGGGTGTTTTTACGCGCTCTAGAGCAAGAAGTGCTGATTTACCCGACGCCATTTTCTAGCAAATTTATCCAAGGCGATGATAAGAAACCACATCAAATTGTAGTTCGCGGTGAAGTCGCGACGATTGAAGCTGGTAGTTTGGCCACCTCAATTGAACTGCAGTCCCCTGATGAGTCAGAGCAGGTCGTGCAACACCAAGCGGACGCAGGTAAAAACGATGTCACCTCGTATTTTAACGACTTACATCAAATGGGGACTTATCATTGGACTGGCCATGTGTATGCCAATGAGGCTTCCACGGGGCGTTCGTTAGTGTTTGATCTTCCAATGCGTACCTTCAGTGTTGTCGGGGCTTTGGATTTAGAAAAAGCCGAGGAAATGCAAGCGGCGGCACGAGAAGCGAAGAAAAAAGCGGAACAAGAAGCGCAAATCCTTGCACACAGAGAACAAGTGAGAACTCGAGCAATACTGGCCATCGTGATCGGCAATCTAGTGCTTATCGTGGTGGGTGGAGTCATCTGGTGGTTGGTTCGACGTAAGCGAGCCATTAAGGCTTTACTACCAGAAATGCAGTTAAATATGCCGCGTTAGTCTAGTAACGGTAATGACATAAAAAAGGGTCAGCAATTGCTGACCCTTTTAGCTATTTGGAATGATCAATTACCTAGAGTGATCAATTACGCGACTTCTTCCATTGTCGGGTAGACAGGTTTTGCTGCTAGCTCCTCTGGAGCAAAGTCATCAACGTTTATAGTGTACAGGCGATGTGCTTCTGCAGTAATAAGCAGTGTCGCCTCATCCTGAGTGATTAGGCCTTTCTCTAAACCTAGTGCTGCGACTTTATCAAGCTGCGTAAATGGACGACGCTGCTGAAGCGCTTTACACACTTTAGTAAACACAGGCTCAGCACGTAGAATGATATCAAGCGCTTGCTCAATACGACCTGCCGCATTGAACTCTGTTGGTTCTAGGTATTGACCACGACCCAAACGGCTTCGAGCTCCACAAGGGGTTTGTAAGATACGAGCCACTTGGCTATCAAGCTTATCTGAAGGCGCTTTGCGAACTGTGCCCAGTGGCAAGACGATAAAGCGCATCAAACGACCAATCGCTTTATTGGGGAAATTAGCCAAGAAATCGTCCAACGCTTTTTCAGTTTGCATTAGGCTATCTTGTAGACCCCAATGAAGAAGCGGTAAATCTTCGCTGTTACGGCCTTCCACGTCATAACGTTTCAATGCTGCACTGCTGAGATACAACTGACTCAAAATATCACCAAGGCGCGCCGATAAGCGTTCTTTACGTTTTAGTGAGCCACCAAGGACTGCCATAGACACATCTGACAGCAATGCTAGGTTGGCACTGTAACGGTTCAACTGTTGGTAATAACGTTTGGTTGCGTCTTTCTGCGGCGTTGATGAACCACGACCATCAGTAAGACCTAGCCAGAAACTACGTACTAAGTTACTGATTGTAAATGAAACATGGCCAGCAAGGGCTTTGTCGAATTTATCAACAGCATCATTGGCGGTAGAGTGTGCGGCATCCATTTCCGTTAAAACATATGGATGGCAACGAATCGCGCCTTGACCAAAGATGATCATTGAACGAGTAAGAATATTGGCACCTTCTACCGTTACTGCAATAGGTGAACCCTGATAACCGCGTGCTAAGAAGTTCGATGGACCAAGGCAAATGCCTTTACCGCCAACAATATCCATAGCATCGATAATGCTTTGTTGACCACGGTGAGTACAATGATATTTAACGATGGCAGAGATTACTGATGGCTTCTCGCCCAAGTCGATCCCTGTAACCGTAAGATGACTGGCTGCATCCATTACGTAAGCATTACCGCCAATACGCGCTAATGGTTCTTCAATACCTTCCATATGGCCGATTGGTTGTTTGAACTGACGACGGATACGAGCGTAAGCACCTGTTGCCAAAGCTGCTGTTTTGATACCGCCTGTTGAATTTGATGGTAACGTGATGCCACGTCCAACTGAGAGGCACTCAACTAACATACGCCAGCCTTGGCCAGCCATTTTTTGACCGCCGATAATGAAATCTAGTGGCACGAACAATTCGTTCGCTGTTGTAGGACCGTTTTGAAACGGAACGTTCAGTGGGAAATGACGGTTACCAATCTCTACACCTTTAAGGTGTGTTGGAATAAGCGCACAAGTAATGCCCAAGTCTTCTTTGTCACCTAGCAGGCCATCTGGATCTCGAAGTTTGAAAGCGAGACCAAGTACGGTAGCGACTGGAGCAAGCGTAATGTAACGTTTGTTCCATGTGAGCTTCATGCCCAAGACTTCTTTGCCTTCCCACTTGCCTTTACAAACCACACCAAAATCAGGAATCGAGCCTGCATCAGAACCTGCTTCTGGGCTAGTTAGAGCAAAACACGGAATCTCTTTACCGATGGCTAGACGAGGTAAGTAGTAGTCTTTTTGATCTTCTGTACCGTAGTGCTGAAGGAGTTCACCTGGGCCCAAGGAGTTAGGAACACCAACGGTAGATGAAAGGACACCCGACACGCCAGTTAGTTTTTGTAAAACGAGAGACTGTGCATACGCAGAAAATTCAAGGCCACCGTATTTTTTCTTAATGATCATGGCGAAGAATTTGTGGTCTTTTAGGTATTGCCAGACTTCTGGTGGAAGGTCAGCCAGCTCGTGAGTGACTTGATAATCGCTCACCATCGCACAGACTTCGTTAACAGGACCGTCTAAGAAGGCTTGCTCTTCTGCGCTAAGTTTTGGCTGACTAATATTCTGTAGCTTTTGCCAGTTTGGCTTGCCTTTGAAAAGCTCTGCTTCCCACCAAACCGTACCCGCATCCAATGCTTCTTTTTCTGTCTGAGACATGGCAGGAAGCACTTTCCTAAATAGTTTAAGCGCTTTAGCAGAAATCAGTGATTGTCGGATAGAAGGAACACACAATACCGCTACCGTAGCAACGTACAACGCCCATATGATGGCGCCAAATACACCGAGTAGTGAACCTAAGACCATAGCAGCGGTCACGAGTAATAAAGATTTTGCCAGCGATGCTCGTTGGTAGAAACTGAATCCAACTGCGCCGAGCAAGGCGACGAGAGAGAGCAAGATGTCCATGATTGTTCCTTTATCTGGGTACTTATCGTTGTTGTAGTGGTTGACCGTTTTAGTAATACGCAAGGTAAGAGGTCGTACCAGTGATAATTGTAACTCAATTATTGCACAAATGTAAATTTTCAAAAGTAATTACTCTAATTCGATTCAAAAATGAGAGCTTTGTATAATTTCCCACCAGTTTCGAATGCGAAGCTATGAAAAACGAATCAGGGAGGGAGTTAGATGAGCCTATGCCTATCGACAGAATTGGGGGTTTATAGTTAAACTCAGGTAATCGCAACGACGCGTTGATGTCGGAAAATAAAGAGAATAAACCTATGTACCAAGATCTAATTAGAAACGAGCTTACTGAAGCGGCAGACGTACTAAACAAATTCCTGAGCGACGATCACAACATTGCGCAGATCGAAGCTGCAGCGAAAATGATTGCGGATTCATTCAAGCAAGACGGCAAGGTACTGTCTTGTGGTAACGGCGGTTCGCATTGTGACGCGATGCACTTTGCTGAAGAGCTAACAGGTCGCTATCGTGAGAACCGCCCAGGTTACGCTGGTATCGCTATTTCTGATCCAAGCCACCTTTCATGCGTTAGCAATGATTTTGGTTACGATTACGTATTTTCACGTTATGTGGAAGCAGTAGGTCGTTCTGGTGATGTTTTGTTTGGTCTTTCTACATCGGGTAACTCTGGCAACATTTTGAAAGCTATTGAAGTTGCCAAGGCAAAAGGCATGAAGACAATTGCCCTTACCGGTAAAGATGGTGGTCAAATGGCAGGTGTTGCTGATATTGAGATTCGCGTACCGCATTTTGGTTATGCGGATCGAATTCAAGAAGTACACATCAAGATCATTCATATTGTGATTCAATTGATTGAAAAAGAGATGGAATAATCTCAGTTTACTAGTGACATTATTGTGGAAGAAAAAGAGTAGGGAACTCAATGTGTGAATTGCTTGGCATGAGTGCAAATGTGCCAACAGATATCTGTTTCAGCTTTACCGGTTTGATTCAACGGGGTGGCAACACCGGTCCTCACAAAGATGGCTGGGGTATAACTTTTTATGAAGGGAAAGGTTTTAGAACCTTTAAAGATCCGCAACCGAGTTGTGATTCTAAAATAGCGGAGTTGGTTCAAAACTATCCGATAAAGAGTCGTGCAGTTGTTAGTCATATACGACAAGCGAACCGTGGTCAGGTTAATCTAGAAAATACGCACCCATTCACGCGTGAACTATGGGGGCGCTATTGGACATTCGCACACAATGGTCAGCTCAGTGACTATCAAGGGCTGGAAACTGGTCATTTTCGTCCAGTTGGCGAAACTGACAGTGAATTGTCATTTTGCTGGCTGCTGCGAAAATTGGATGAGCGCTTTCCTGAACCACCGCAAGACATGATGGCGATGTTCGCATACATTTCCGAATGTTGTGATGAGTTGCGAGAATACGGTGTCTACAACATGCTGTTGAGTGATGGTGAGTTTGTGATGACCTATTGCACTAACCATTTGTACTGGATCACGCGTAAAGCCCCATTTGGTAAAGCGACTTTACTTGATGAAGATGTGACGATTAACTTCCACGAAGAGACAACACCTAACGATGTGGTGACGGTTGTTGCGACTCAACCGCTGACTAGTAATGAGAGTTGGCATCGAATGAAGCCGGGTGAGTTTAACCTGTTTCATTTTGGGGAGTTAGTCGCCAGCAATGTTGATGAGTTAAAAGACGTGGAGTTTGCGGAGGCAAAGCCTGCAAGCCAAGCGCCTACTGAGCCGTTATAAGTCCACATCAAACTGGAACATAAGAAAAAAGCGAGTGATGGAATCACTCGCTTTTTTGATATTGACTCGTTGTGAGTTAGAGGGTTATTTGTCTGCGTAGCCTTGAGGGCCAAGTTCTAAACCATCCAACATCGCTTTGCTGCCATCCATAGATAAGCGGCCTTCGACGAACCATTTTACAACCAGCGGGTAGATCTTATGTTCCTGACTTTGAACACGCTGTTCTAGTGTTTCAATTGTATCATCATCGAATACCGGAACTTTAGCTTGCAAGATAATTGGACCACCATCTAGCTTCTCAGTAACAAAATGGATACTGGTGCCATGGTGTTCATCACAGTTATCAATTGCACGTTGATGTGTGTGCAAACCTGGATATTTTGGTAACAGTGAAGGGTGAATGTTGATCATTCGTCCCATGTAGTGGCGTACAAACTCGCCACTTAAGATACGCATGTAGCCTGCTAAGACCAATAAATCAGGTTTGTGCACGTCAATACGACGCATCAATTCAGCATCAAACGCTTCACGTGTTTCACTTAATTTTGGATCAAGGAACTCAGCCTCCGCTCCTGCTTTACGTGCACGTTCTAAGGCGAAAGCGGACTCTTTGTTTGAGAATACCGCTCGAACCTTGGCGTTTTCGATGGTGGACTCACAAGCGTCAATAATCGCCTGCAAGTTGGTACCATTTCCTGAAACTAAAACAACAATATTCTTCATGAAACTAATTGATCTCTACTTGCTCTTCACCAGCTTGTGCAGTCGCGATCTCACCAATTACCCATGCATTTTCGCCTTCAGCTTTTAATAGTTCAACTGCTGCCTCTGCCTGATCTTTTGGCAGAGCAACAATTAGACCTACACCACAGTTGAAGGTACGGTACATCTCAAATGTATCAACATTACCTTTCTGTTGTAGCCAGTTGAAGATTGCTGGCCATTCCCAGCTCTTGCCATCAATCACAGCTTTTGTTCCTTCAGGAAGTACGCGTGGGATATTTTCCCAGAAGCCACCACCTGTGATGTGTGAGATTGCATGGATATCGTGTTCAGCGATCATTTTCAGAGCTGATTTGATATAAATTTTCGTCGGTTCTAGTAAGTGTTCACCAATTGTGCGTTCACCTAGCATCTCGTTTTTATCTGCGCCAGATACTTCTAAGATCTTGCGTACAAGAGAGTAGCCATTTGAATGTGGACCACTTGAACCAACCGCGATAAGTGCGTCACCGGCAGCGACTTTTGTACCGTCGATAACTTCTGATTTTTCAACGACGCCGACACAGAAACCAGCAACGTCGTAGTCTTCACCTTCATACATACCAGGCATTTCAGCCGTTTCGCCACCAATCAGCGAACAACCAGCTTGGATACAACCTTCAGCGATACCAGATACAACATCAGCTGCAGTGTCTACGTCCAGTTTGCCTGTTGCGTAATAGTCGAGGAAGAACAATGGCTCTGCACCTTGAACAATCAAGTCATTCACACACATCGCAACCAAATCGATACCGATAGTGTCGTGTTTGTTCATATCTAGAGCTAGGCGCAGTTTGGTACCGACACCGTCTGTTCCAGATACGAGTACAGGCTCTTTGTATTTAGTTGGCAGCTCACATAAAGCACCAAATCCACCGATGCCTCCCATAACTTCAGGGCGACGAGTGCGCTTAACCGCGCCTTTAATACGGTCAACTAATGCGTTACCAGCATCAATATCTACACCAGCGTCTTTATAGCTTAGGGAAGTGTTGTTTCCGCTCACGGGACAGTCCTCGATAAATAAATGGATGTGAAAAGCGGCGCTATTCTAACAGGGGTTTAAACAAAAAGGAAAACGTTTGCGTAAGAAATTACAAACTATTTTTGAGTGAGGGTAATCTGTTGATATAGGCAGGTTTAAGCGAGTAAATATGCGGAAAAAACACCATTAACCTATAATCTTGACTGAAATAGCAAAAGAAACCATGTATAATTTGCAGGTTTTGTTAAAAATTGCCGGAGTAGGACATGAAAGTTGTTGAAGTTAAACACCCTCTTGTGAAGCACAAACTGGGTTTGATGCGTGAAGGGGACATCAGCACAAAGCGTTTCCGTGAACTTGCTACAGAAGTAGGTAGCCTGTTGACGTATGAAGCGACCGCAGACTTTGAAACTGAGAAAGTAACTATTGAAGGTTGGAATGGTCCTGTTGAAGTAGACCAAATCAAAGGTAAGAAAGTGACCGTAGTGCCAATTCTTCGTGCTGGTCTAGGTATGATGGATGGCGTGCTTGAGCACATGCCAAGTGCACGTATCAGTGTTGTTGGTATCTACCGTGATGAAGAAACGCTGGAGCCGGTACCTTACTTCAACAAGCTAGCGTCAAACATCGACGAGCGTATTGCGCTAGTTGTTGATCCAATGCTAGCAACGGGTGGTTCTATGATTGCAACCATCGACCTGTTGAAAGAAAAAGGCTGTAAAGCAATTAAAGTCTTGGTTCTTGTTGCTGCTCCAGAAGGCATCGAAGCACTAGAAAAAGCCCACCCAGATGTTGAGCTATATACTGCTGCTATCGATGAGTGTCTGAATGACAAAGGCTACATCGTTCCAGGTCTAGGTGATGCTGGCGATAAGATTTTCGGTACTCAATAATTAAGAGTCTGATGATTTAAGAAGAAAAAGGCTGACAAGTGTCAGCCTTTTTTGCGTTCAGAGCAATTAATCTTCCATTTGAGCGTTATCAACCATTTTATTCTCACCTAGGTCATGAGGAAGAATCTGGTTAAGAACAATCGCCACAATACCGCACAAACTCACACCTTGAAGGCTGAAGTCGCCAATACCAAATGCCATGCCGCCAATACCGAATACTAATGTGATAGCGACAATCACTAAGTTGCGGGATTTATGCAAATCAACATTGTTCTTAATCAGTGTATTCAGACCTACGGTAGCGATAGATCCAAACAGCAAGATCATGATGCCGCCCATCACAGGAACAGGGATGGTTTGTAAAATAGCACCAAGTTTACCTACCAATGCTAAGACGATCGCAGTCACTGCCGCCCAGGTCATGATAACTGGGTTGAACGCTTTGGTTAGCATCACAGCGCCGGTAACTTCGCTGTACGTCGTGTTTGGCGGAGCACCTACCATAGAGGCTGCGATTGTTGCTACGCCGTCACCTGTGATGGTGCGATGAAGCCCTGGCTTTTTCAAATAATCTTTACCAGTAACGTTCGAGATGGCTAGCATATCACCAACGTGTTCAACCGCTGGTGCAATCGCAACAGGTAACATGAACAGAATTGCATTGATGTTAAATTCGGGAGTAGTGAAGTTTGGCATCGACAGCCAAGACGCTTGAACAACAGGAGTAAAGTCAACGACACCAAATGCTAAACTAGTGATATATCCCGCCACGATTCCGCTGAAAATAGGCAGAAGCTTAAGGAAACCTTTTGCAAAGACACTGACAGCAATAGTCACTAATAGCGAAATTGACGAAATCCATAGTGCGGCATTACCGTTGACGAGTTCAATGGCGCCATCGCCAGTTTTACCCAATGCCATGTTTACAGCAACTGGCGCTAGGCCAAGACCAATCACCATAATAACCGGGCCTACTACAACAGGCGGTAATAGCTTGTGAATGATCTCCACGCCTTTTGCTTTGATAACGGCACCCATTATGACGTAAACAACACCTGCGGCCATCAAGCCACCCATAGTGGCACCGACGCCCCAAGTTTGAACACCGAACATGATCGGAGCGATGAAAGCAAAAGAAGACGCTAGAAAAATAGGAACGCTACGACGGGTGATTAATTGGAACAACAGTGTGCCCACACCAGCTCCAAACAGAGCAACGTTAGGATCTAACCCAGTAAGCAGCGGTACTAGGACTAAGGAACCAAACGCGACGAATAGCATTTGCGAACCTTGTAAGATAGTTTTCATAGTTTGATATCCAAGCAAATAGAAGTTTTCACCCAAGGGCTTTGGGCAAATTGGCGCGATAATATCACTTTGCAATCGATTACTTAATGATCTTGGTAAAAAATCTGGATTATTTGTTAGTAAAACTTCTATACAAGGCCAGATATCGTGCTTTGGATCTTGATGGATAGGGGCTGTGGCAAAAAATATTAACCAAACCTTGAAGCACTTGGCTTGCTCCTGAACTCATACTTGCTTATCATTTCGACTTATATCTTTGTAATTTAGGATGCTTATGCGTTATTTAGCTTGGTTGTTGGCAACAGTCTTTGTACTGCCAGCTTATGCACTGACCAAGGTTGATATTTACTCGACCGAAGTGGTGGTGAATTCTGAAGAACCGAACGCTGATGAAGTGGCTCGCCAGCAAGGCATGCTGGAAGTACTCATTAAAGCCAGTGGTGATTCGAAAGCTGCGGCTAATCCCGTGGTAAAGAAAGCACTAGGCAAGAGCTCTCAGTTCATTACACAGTTGGGTTACACGCGGCTAAATGGTGAGCAAGCATTAAGAATGACATTCAATAGTGAGCAAATTAACACCCTATTGAAGCAAGCTGATTTGTCGTCTTGGCCAATTGATCGCGCCAATGTCATGGTGTGGTTGGTTGAAGATGACGGTCGGGATCGCGCTATCACTTGGGAGCATACCAATTCTGAAGCGGCGAATCAGTTAAGAAAAGAAGCGAAACGACGTGGGCTTCCAGTAACGTTCCCTGTTGGCGACTTTGATGACATGACGGGAATTCAACCAACAGATTTGTGGGGAGGCTTTGTTGGCCCAATATCACAAGCAACTCAGCGTTATCCTGTAGATGCGGTGATGGTTGTAAGAGCTGAAGGTAGTAGTTTACGCTGGACACTATACGACCAAGCACCAGAAACCTTAGGTCGAAACCAGTTAGAGCCTATCACTGGTTCAGCGTCAGGTGGCGTTGCAATGGCTAACCTTATCGATCAAGTCAGTGACTATTACGCCTCTAAAAATGCAACAGTGATTAGCGGCGAAAGTGCAGGCACCGTTACTGTGTCTTTTACCGGTATGAAGAGTGCAGATGCGTTCTTTACTCTGGAACGTGCATTAGGGCGCTTAGCTTCGACGGCGAAAGTGGAAGTGGCTGAAGTTAAAGGTGATGAAGTCATTATCAGAGCTTACTTACTTGGTTCGATTGAGTCATTTGAACAAGAAGTACTTAAGCTTGGCTTAGTAAAGCTGGTTGAAGTTCTGCCGGAAGAAACTGTGGCTGAGCCTGCTCCTACAGCTGTACCTGCGACTTTACCTGAAGTCGATAGCTCAACGGCAAATCCTGAGGCGAATACTCCAGCTCAGCCCGATACCGCTGAACCAGCAACGGTGTCGTCGGTTGATGAGGTTAATGTGGCTACGGACTCATCAGAGTCTACAGCGTCTACATCTGGCCTAATCGCTAAGCCACAACTGACTTTTGAATGGCTATAATTAGCTGAGATGTAAATTTACAGATTAAAAAGGAGGCAATGCCTCCTTTTTTCTTGGTCTTGAAACAAGAACCTATCCTTCTTCTTCAAAGCCTACTCTTCGAAGCGTTGCTTTTCCTTTTTCTCTACCGAAGACAGTCTTGGCAGCTTAAGTCCAAGCTCCTTTCCTTTTAATCTGGCGTAGAGGATGTTTCCTGCGAAGGCCGAACAGGTGAGTAGAAGTTCTACTAATGCTAGCCAACGTTCTCCTTCATCGGCATAAAGCAGTGTTAGTGCATGCAGAAAATACAACATCAACACAAAGTTCGCCCAAGCGTGGGTATAAGGCTTTCCCGCGATAATACCCGGTAACGGTAATAGCAGCGGAATTATCCAAGCGATTGTAATCGCAGTGGGGCTAATGTGAGGGTGTGGAGACAAATAGCCGTGCCAAACAGTGACCCAAGTTAGCAATGCTAAGTTGGCTGCCAGTGCAAAGATGCGCATGGTTTTGGTTTTAAAAGGGATTGCTATCATGATTCCATTACTTCAATTTTCTGGCGGTTTGTGCCAAGCGTTTTCCTAACGCAAAAGCTAGCTCTGACTCTTCAATACTAAGTTGTGTGCTTGAATCTGCTACGTGTGATGCTCCGTAAGGCGTTCCACCGGTTGTCGTGGTATGTAACTGTGGCTCACTATAGGGAATACCTAAAATCATCATTCCGTGGTGTAACAGAGGAAGTAGCATACTCATGGCGGTGCTTTCTTGGCCGCCGTGCAATGAAGATGATGAGGTAAACACACAAGCGGGTTTATCGATTAGGTCTCCAGCGATCCATAAGCTGGTGGTTTGATCCCAAAAATGCTTCAAAGGAGCAGCCATGTTGCCAAACCAAACTGGACTCCCCATAGCTAAACCGTCGCATTGCTTTAGCTCCTTGATGGAGACAACCGGATCGCCACTGTTTGAGTCTGACTCTTTCGTCAACTCTTCCACTGTACGCAGAATGGCTTGGCATTGCTCGACTGATTCAACTCCTCGCGCTATTGCGCGAGCGAGTTGCTTGGTGCTTCCATGTCGACTGTAGTAAAGCACCAGAATTTGGCATGGCATTATAGAATGTCTAGCACTTGCTCAGGTGGGCGGCCGTGCTTTGCTTTACCGTTGCTGACCACTATAGGACGCTCGATTAGCTTTGGATTATCGAACATAGCCTGAAACAGTTGATCATCGGTCAGTGCTGGATCTGCTAGATTAAGTTCCTTGTAAATATCTTCTTTAGTACGCATCATCGCACGAACGCTTTCTAATTCCAGCTGACCAAAAATCTCTTTGAGCTTTTCTACTGTTGGTGGAGTATCTAGGTATTTAACTACTTCTGGTTGAATGCCTTTTTCTTCAAGAAGAGCAAGAGTTTGGCGGCTTTTAGAGCAACGTGGATTATGAAAAATGGTGACTGACATAGATGGCTATTCCTTTTTGGTTTTATTGTAATGCCATGAAACGGTCACGTTGTACCAGTAATTGGTCAATACGTGCGTCATAGCGAGCCTGTTTTAGGCTTCCTAACTCGGCCAGTTGACTAGCCTGAGAGTAAAGCTGAATAGATTTATCCCACTGAGCATTCAATGCCAAGATTTCAGCGCGTGCGGCGAGATCTTCGGCACTGTTGCCTAGTTTAATGTTAGCTTCCGATAACAAGTGCCAGCCATTAGTATCATTAGGGTGCTCGTGAGTGTATCGCTGGAGAACTTGAATTGAGTCTTTGTATTTTTCGCCCTTGAGTAGCGCGTTGGCGTAATTGATAGTGATGACTGGGTTATTAGGCTTAACAGTTAAGACTTCTTTCATCAGCTCGGCTGCCTTTTCAGGCCTCTTTTGAGCAATGTAAAGATCGGATGCTGCATCAAGATAGAAATTATTGTTTGGATCTTTCTTTAAAAGCTTGTCGAGTATCGCTTCAGCTTCATCGAGTTTATTTGTGTCTAGATACACTAGGGCTTTGCCGTATTCGAAAGAGTCCTGAATTTTCGGCCCGGCTTTACGAGCAGTTCGCTCGAACCAATCCATTGCCGAAGCGGACTTAATTCCAGCATAGCGGGCCACAATTCTAGCCCGAGCCAAGTGATAATTGATCGAAGGCTGTACTCGTAGTGGCGGATAGCTCTGAGCTCGCTCACGAGTGTCGGTAATACGATCTTCTGGAAGTGGGTGAGTCAGTAACATTGGTGGCGGCTTGCTTGCATAACGATATTCATCCGCAAGACGACCGAAGAAACGTGGCATATCGTTGACATCAAACTTTGCGCGAGCAAGAGTGGCAATGCCAAATCGGTCGGCCTCTTTTTCGTTACTGCGTGTATAGTTGATAGAAGCTTGCATCGAACCAGCGGTGGTCGCTGTGAGCGCTGCCATACCCGCTTGAGGGGAAGCAATCGCCAATAAGAGTGAACCAACAAGTGCTGCAACGGTAGCGGGTGAACGGCGAGCTTCGTCTTCCATTCTACGCGCTAAGTGGCGCTGAGTGACGTGGGCGATTTCGTGCGCCATAACGGAGGCCAGTTCGCTTTCAGTATGGGCGTGAAGGAACAGCCCCGTATGCAAAGCGACATAACCACCAAAGAATGCGAAAGCATTTATGTTACGGTCGCGTATCATAAAAAAGGTGAAAGGGGTCTTTACATCATTAGCACTGGAAACCAATCGATGGCCAATAGAGTCAACGTACTCGTTGAGCACTGGGTCATTAACAATTGGAGAGCTAGCGCGAATCATCCGCATATACGCATCACCATAAATAAGTTCTTGATCTATGGTCAACGTTGCCCCTGCTGCAGTTCCGATATCAGGAAGATCGAGTTCGGCATAGGCAACTTGAGGGACGCTTAATGCGGTAGCAACGCATAGGCAAATCAATGAACGGGCGCGTTTCAACATACGACTGAGGTGACTCCTTAAAATGTGGTAGTTTTGACCATGAAATCCTAACTTGGTTTCCTACCTTATCCTCTTGCCACTCATTTTTGCATACGGAACTGGGATAGGAAAGGTTTTCTCATTCTCGGGCTTAGCTGTATTTTGTTATCTCTGGTTTGTGTGAATATCCATTATTCATAGTTTCTGTAACACTTACTGGTTGGGTATGCTATCAAAAGTCTTTACAATGGATGACTTTGAGAGATTCGTAGCGTATATGTTTAGTTTCAACGCTGTTCAAATGGAAAGTGTATGACCGATATACATCTAGACTTAGTGGAAGAACGATGCCCGATGTCATTACTCTTGGTCAAGCGCGCTTTTAAACAGATTGAAATAGGGCAACTATTGTCGGTGAGATTAATCGACAAACACTCAGTCTCAGACGTCCTTCAATACTTATCTATCCAGAATGCGGCAATACATCATAGGATTGAAGGTGAAGTGAGCGTTATCAATATTCGTAAACAGGATGATTAATTGATGCTAGATATGGTCCGTCGTTGGTATAAGCGACGTTTTTCAGACCCAGATGCAGTGAGCTTGGTAGTAATTCTGTTATTTGGATTTATTACCATCTACTTCTTCGGTAATTTGATTGCTCCGCTATTGGTGGCGATTGTTTTGGCGTACTTATTAGAGTGGCCGGTTAGCAAACTATGCGCACTTGGTGTACCGAGAACCCTATCAGTAGTAGCGGTCATCCTCCTCTTCATCAGTTTAATGCTGTTAGCAATTTTTGGTTTAGTACCAACAATTTGGAATCAGGTTGGAAACTTGCTGAATGATATTCCAAATATGTATAACGGCATGCAGCAGTTTGTTGCAACGATACCTGAACGATATCCTGATCTCGCTGAGATTCATTTAGTCGAAACCATTATGGGTAACGTGAAAGATAAAGTTCTCGTTTTAGGTGAAAATGTAGTGAAAGGCTCTCTGGCATCGCTCGTTAGTTTAGCGGCGCTAGCGGTATATTTGATTTTAGTACCGTTACTGGTTTTCTTCTTATTAAAAGATAAAGAAGAGATGGTCAGCATGGCGAGCGGCGTTTTACCTCGTAACCGTCGTCTAGCGAATAAAGTTTGGATCGAGATGAACCAGCAAATTTCTAACTACATTCGTGGTAAGGTATTGGAGATCTTGATTGTTGGTACAGTAAGTTATGTCACTTTTGCTATTCTAGATCTTCGTTATTCGGTCTTGTTGGCCGTGTTGGTTGGTTTCTCAGTACTTATCCCTTATATCGGTGCAGCAGCCGTTACGGTTCCCGTTGCTATGGTGGGTCTGTTCCAATGGGGCTTAGCACCACAATTTTACTGGTTACTTGTAGCATACGGTATTATCCAAGCGTTGGATGGTAATGTTCTTGTACCAGTACTCTTCTCTGAAGCGGTGAATTTACACCCGGTAGCAATTATCGTTGCGGTCTTGGTATTTGGTGGATTATGGGGCTTCTGGGGAGTGTTCTTTGCCATACCATTGGCAACGCTAGTTAAAGCGGTTTGGAATGCACTACCAAGTCATGATGATGGCACTCAGCACGCCACTTAGCTATCTGAAAAGAGTAAAAAAGCCTCGCTAAACAAGCGAGGCTTTTTTGAATTGAATGTCCCGAACTACAAGGTGTATTAAGATGCTTTGTCGTTCAAGTAATCAAGCACTACTTCGTGGTGAGTTTTAGTCTTGAACTTATTAAATACATGCTCAATCACACCTTCTTCATTGATTAAGAAGCTGATACGGTGCAAGCCATCATAGACTTTGCCCATAAATTCACACCCTTGGAAATTTAATGAGACAGAAGTTTCGACGGCTGTTGACAAATTCTATCTTTAACAGTGAGTTAGGCTAATGATTTATCTTTTTGGACTTCAATTATAGCAGTTGTCATATTTTTTTGTAAATTGGGCTGATTTTGACGCTTTTTCAAGCGAAAACTTGTCATAAAAACTGAGACGTTGCTATCTGGTGAAGATGATAGTCATTGCGATGGGATCGCTTGTTGATAACAAAATTCGAAGTGGTCACACGTAACAGGCTTCTGGACAGAAGCTTGTTAAAGCACCAACTCAAAATGGATATTTTCAAAATATCTAAAGTAAGGAAAATTGCGAAATAGGGTGCAGAAAGGCAACTCGAAATCATTTCTCCATTTAGTCATACGTAACAATGGCTCTTCTTTCTCATACCGCTACCTGTTCTTGTCGATACCAACGGTTAAATTGCTCTATCTTCATTGGCCGCGCTATCGCATAACCTTGGGCAATTTCACATCCTACTTCCAATAACAACTCCTTTGCGTCCCAATCTTCTAAACCTTCTGCCACAACCGTTTTGTCGAAGGTTGAGGCCAAACTCATCACCGCCTTCAAAAGCCCCCAGTTCTTACTATCTTTTTGCAAACCAATAATAAAGCTCTTATCGACTTTCAACACATCAGCGGGAAGATCTCTTAAATAAGAGAGGGTTGAATAGCCAGTTCCGAAATCATCAATTGCCACACTCACCCCAAACGACTGACAACGCTCAATCACCGCCTGAGCTCTTTCTACCAGTTCTAGAGCACTCGATTCAAGAATTTCTATCTGCACATAGCTTGGAGGAACCTTATATTGAGACAATAGCGCTCTTAGGCGACTGGTAAAATTGATATCATCCAATTGATAGCTGGATACGTTAATAGACAATTGTATATCCATGCCACATTTCATCCACTCGGACACTTGATGAACGGCTTGAGTCATTACCCAGTCACCAATCTCACATTGCAGCGAGGGAGTCTCTATATCAAACAAAAATTGCTCGGGGGTTAACACTCCTTTGTCGGGGTGATTCCAACGAAGAAGGGCTTCTGCTCCTACCACCTCATTGCTTCTCAGGTTCATTTTTGGCTGAAAGTATAGTTCCAGCTCATTTTCAGAAACGGCTTGTTCCAACTGTCGCTTTTTAGCATGTTGTTTTCGCTTACTTCTATCATGCTCAGGGTTAAAGAATGCCATACTATTCCCCCCCTGCAGTTTCGATTCATACATAGCTAGGTCAGCTTGTCGAATAAGGTGCTCTATATCTGTGACACTATCCGCCTCCGTCATAGTTACACCAATACTCGCAGAGAAGGACTGTGGGTGAATCAGATCTGTTTTAAATCTCATTGTAGAAATTATATTGAGTAGCTTTGAAGCGTACGATTTTACTTTAGTTTCATTCCGAACATTATTAAGGATAATAATAAATTCATCTCCCCCCCACCTTACTAGAATATCGTTTGAAGGAATGTTTTTACTCAAGGTAGAAGCGAGTAATTTTAGCGCCTCATCGCCAACTTCATGTCCAAAAGAATCGTTAATCTTTTTAAAGTCATCGAGGTCAATAAAAAGAACTGCCATATATCGACCGAATTCATTGAATTTTAGTAACTCACTGACTTTGGTCACCAATAGGTTACGATTAGGCAGTTTCGTGAGGGGGTCATAGAGTGCAAGTAACTCTAGTTGCTTCTCTTGCTCTTTAAGGCGTGATATATCGGTAAACAGAGCAACAACATTAGATAGCCTATTTTGAGAGTCCCTAACAGCCGTTATGCTGACAAGTTCAGGATAAGCTTGACCATCTTTTCTTACGAGCCATAATTCACCACGCCAAAACCCATTACTTAACACTTTTTGTTTCAGTTCGGCATAGCGAACCTGAGATTCACTTTCATCTATCATTGACTCTAAAGAGTGACCCAATAGTTCTTCTCTACTGTAGTCATTAGCTGAAATAAACGCTTCATTAACTCTTCGAACTAACCCCAAATTATCAAGAATTAAAATACCTTCTCTCGTGTTGTCAAAAACACTCGCTGACATTCTCAATTCTTCTTCTGCATGGCTCTTTTCCGTTACGTCAAGATGTGTCCCAAACATCTCTATCGGTTCACCAGTCTTGTCCCATTTCACCACCTGTCCTCGAGCGAGTATCCAAAGCCATTGTCCAGATTTATGTTGAACACGACATTGACATTCATAAACTTCAAGAAAACCTTCAAAGTGGCGCTTTAATTGTTCTTCTGATTGAACAAAATCTTCTGGATGACAGAGCTTTTCCCAAGTCTTGAAAGTGAGTGGTTCAAGCTCTGCTAAGCGATAGCCGAGCATCTCTGCCCATCTTTCATTAAATTTAACTTCACCCGACTTTATATTCCAGTACCAAGTGCCAATTTTGGTTGCTGCAATAACACTATTCAAATCTCTCTGTTCTTCCAGCAGCTTCATTCGCGTTGCTTTGATTGTTGAAAACATCTGGTTGACAACCCGAATAAAACCATCAATTTCATTATACCCACTGAGCTTCAACTCCCGATTGGGAATTGCATTGACTTCATCAACTTCTAACTGAAGCTTTAAACTCGCTAAGGGTTTCGATACAAACCGTTGTAAAAGAAAATATAATATCGATAAGATAACAGCGTTAAGTATTAGACCTGAGAGTAGGGCATGAAAAAGCGACTCATACATCTTATCCTTAATAATGCTATCAGAAACACTGATCTTTACTTTGCCAATCTCCTCACCGTTTGGTGATTCAATAGGCATGCTTGTTATGACAAACTCATCACCAAACAAATAGCCCTTTTCCTCGTCACACTCTGAAATTTCACCATTGACTTTTGTTACACCCGAAACATAGTTATCTCGATTAAGAATTTTGGCGAACTGATTGTCATAAACCACAATAGCTTGGTAATTTCTTTCTCTTGCTTCATTTAAGATGATTTTTTTATATTCATTAATAGCATACGCTTGCATCAAAGGAGCAATATTATTACTCAGTGTAATTAAGCTCATTTCAACTTGTTTATTGATGTGCTTTGAGAGTGCTTGTTTTTCAATTGAAAGAGTAATCGTTGTATAGATAGCTATCACGAGACTGATGCTGAGCATGATAACTAGCATGGTCACTCTTATGAGAGCGACGGACTTGGAAGAAGCGTTCATTTTCCCCATCAGGTCCCTTTCTAATCCAAACCGAGGACATTTCTTTTAATTTCTTCTTCTTGGCTATCAAGGGTATTTTTGTCCACAGCAAGCACCTTAAGCTCTTGTGTGGATTCAATCTTTGCGCCCTGCCAAAACTCATAAACAGTCTCGACTGAACGCTCTCCTATTTTAAAAGGTTGTTGCATCGCAGCTCCAACAATAACATCCGTTCTGAGCAGCTCCAGAAACTCTGGCTCTGCATCAAAACAAATCAACAAAACCTCCCTCTCTTTACCCATTTTCGCTATACCATCAAGAGCAGCTTGATACCTGTTCGAACCTTGTAGCCAAATAGCACGCGTTCTAGGATTTTTTGTTAAGATTTCGATTGTATAATCAAATGTTTCCTGATAGCTAAAATCCACTTGCTGATAAAGGCCATTAACGTCTATACCACTTTCATCAAGAGCAGCAATGAAACCTTGTGTTCTCTGTTGACCATTCACTCTCATCTGGGGAATTGCGATAATACCGACGGTGCCGTCAACACTTGAGCTACGCTCCATCTTAGCTGCAAGCATTTTTCCTAAATCATAGGCTCCTTGGAGATTGTTTGATTTTATGTAGGACAAGTAGTCGCCACTCTCTGCTCCAATATCGGCAATGACAACAGGGATCTGGGCTTGTTTTGCCAAATTAAGCAAGGTCACCGCAGCAGAAGAATTCGTAGGAGACATGATAATGGCATCAGCCTTCATATCGATGGCCACTACAAGGTTTTCTAATTCTTGTTTAGCATCATTGTTGGCAGAGAGGACAAGCACGTCGTAATCATAGACGTTTGCTTTCGAAGTAACTCCTCTACTCATAATTTCCCAAAAGGGTATTCTCAAATCTGAAACAAGATAAACCAGTTGCTTTTCAGACGTTTCTCCATCCATAGAGAGAAAGAGCAAGCATAACACGATCATCTTTTTCATAATGGTCTCCTACTAAACTCTAGTTAGCAACACATGTAACGCTGGACTTAGCAACATAGAACTAACATTATTATATTAGTATAAATCAATGTAATGTCTTTACTGCCTCCTTATCACGCAGAACATTTACAAAGAAGTACTATCTCCACTTTTCTAGCAAAAAGTCAGCCCACTCTTTCGAAATGAACTTAAAGTCTACTGCTTGTTCATCCCGAACTAGAAACACATAGTACTCAACTTCACGCTTCTATCTGGGAGTCATGAGCCAATAGGTGATGCTCTCTGCTCTTGAGGTGTTGCTGGAGGTTAAGATAAATCCACCTCTACTTGTTTTAATACATAGATGTAACTCCACACACTCTGGTTTGTCCATACATCAACGACTCCTACAGAACATACACTTTAATGGCCGATTGGTATTCAGAACCATCATCTATTTCCATCTGACACTCAACATTCGTCTCCATGTATATCCCAAAGCTCACCGTCCTCTACGATGCTAAACCATTCTTCATTAGAAAAAATAGTCATCCCCGTATAATAACCTTATGAATAATATTGAGTGTTTTATAGGTTAGATAATCAATCGCTTTTTACAATATGATTTTTCCTAAAAATTAGTCTTGATTGATATTCAGAATGACCTTTACTTAAACTAAGAATGGCAGTCAATGTGTGAGGGGCAGCATGCGACACATTATCGCAATACAAACGGTTCATTTGTCGTCATGCGCACTCGTTTACGCTTTTTGGGCAGATGGCATAGTCGAGAAAGCCATAACCAAAAACAAGCGCGTGGTTTTTTATGCCGCTAGAGGAAATCATTGGAGCGACTATGGAAAAAATGAAGGTGCCTTATATACAAGAGACAATTGAAATTGATGGGTGTTTTTATGTTTCAACAGAGGTGGAGTTCGAATGTTATAAGGGGGACGTGTTGTCACACTGCAATAAAACACCTTATGACATAGCTGACAACCCCTACGGGAGACCCGACTCAAACATCGACATATTTGTTTGATATGAAATTTAAGAACACTGCTCATATAATCAGAGTAATACGGATTGATTCTACTATAATGTCGCATTCATTAATCGTGTCGAAGCAACAAACTTTCGCCAAGGCTTGCAGCTACGTTCAGTCATTAAATGCCGCCGAAAAAGCTAACTATCTTTGTGGTAATCAATCGATGTTAGAATTTGCGGTAAATGCTGAGATATCAGCCTCAATAGTTGAACAGCACAAAGATATCATTGAAGCAATTTTGCTGGGTAGAGTCTTTTACTTTGATACTCCTTCAGAATGAAGTTGCCATTTATCTGTTAGCCATGGCAAGTCTGGTTATGTATTTAGTTGAATTGATTTCACCCTACTATAACATTCGGAAATAGTCAGTGTAAATAACTTGAAAATCAAAGTTCCCATACTAGTCTGTTGGACGTAACTTTAAGTTCCTTGTTGTCGTGTATCAAGCACCAAATCTATACTTATGGTGCTTTTTTTTGCCTATCGTACACTACATGTCGGCTTACAACACACAACGTTGCTCCATTTATGTCCGCATTGGTCTGGTGATACCATTTACCTTTACCATAAGTTTTTTTTCGGGGAAATTTCATTTATGGAATGACGCTCCCTACAACGGTAAGACTGATAATGGGACAGATGTGAGTTGTTGCAGAATCTGCAATCACTGAGCTTTCTCGTTACTCGGGCAACTATTGCAAAAATTGCAACAGTTCAACTACCGAGGGATCTTCGATAGTTGCTTGATAAGCAATGTGGGTATTTTGCACATTAGTTAGTTCTATTGCCGAAGCGACGAGATCAGAGCAGGGTTGGAGCAGAGGTGATTTACGAAACAACCTGTTTCGCAATTGTGCAAGACCCTCTTGCATAATTGGTTACTAGAGTTTGTCCAATAACCTGTTGGACAATTGGGAAACAGCTTGTTTCACAAATAAATCTCATGATGGTTTCTTGCGCTCTAAACACATCTTGGGGCAAACCTGAGCGAGCCACATCAACTAGCTCTAAGGTGGACAAGAACTTTGTTAGTGAGTCTCTTAAATTAGCATATGACGGATAGTTTTAGGTATTGCAATCCCTTTATCTAGTGATCTACTTCGCTTAGCAACTACAACTTCTGTCGGTGGACAACAAAGTTTGAAACTCGAACAATAAAGATTAGAACTATGACAATAAAGTGCGAAACTTTTCGGTGCCATTTGTCGTAGTTTGCCTTCTTCTCTGAGAAGATTTTGCCCCAAATCTTGTTAGGTGAAATGCTCTACACATTTTAATGGGCGTGCTTTTCCCCTACCAAATCTTATCCGATGAAAAAGGGTAAGAGCATGCTCATTCTGGGGAGTGAGCAAGTTGAAAATCTTATTGGTCAGAATGCGCCGGAATTATACCTAAACTTTCGGCAATTTCTTAAATTCACATCCTAGTCGCTAGGCAATACGGGCATTAGATTGAGCGTGTATATGATTAGCGTTATGATTGGTCATCTATAAATGCGGGATAAATCCGTCTAATAAGCGTTAATTGGCATGGAATATGATCGAAAATAGAGGTGATATCACTAATTCACTAGTTCATCTTACAAAGGAAAGAATAGGTCGAAGGCAGCAAGATGGAAAAGGGCAGGATAAACAGTATTCTGCTTTAGATGTTCTGTGTGAAATTTTGAATGATGGTGAGATATTGGGAAGTACAAAATCTGGTTTTATTAAAGGCGATAATCCAGCAGTTTGCTTTTCAGAAACTCCATTATCTGCACTTAAACACTTTGCTTCTAATGATCAAGAAAACAAAGAGTTTCGCTACAGGTATTACGGTGTTGCAGTTAGTAAGCATGCCGCTTTTGGTGAGGACGCTAGACCTGTTATCTATCTACCAGATAGCGAGGCTAAATGGATACCAAATTCACAGAAGTGGCGTCATGTTCGTTATGAATACGGTTCAATCGACTGGACATTTGAGCGAGAGTGGCGGAAAAAGGGAAACTTTAACCTTAAAAATTTACCTGGAATTTATGTTATTTGTTGGAACGCAACTGAAGTAGAGCGCTTGCAACATAGCCTACATAAAGATTTAGTTGGTAAAGTTCGTGGGTTTCTACCAATGCTTCACCTAAATCAGATGCTATAAGCCATTTAATAGATAAGTATTAAGCATTGCACAGCCAACGTTAAATCCCAAGTGTTGAACAAGCCCGTCTATACAAGTAAATGGTGTGTTCGACTTTAGAAGGGTACGTGACGGAGTTTTTTCTTCAGGTGAGAGTAATCATCGCCGATAAGGTGTACAGAACGTTCATGATTTCTATGATTCCCTGCAATCTCCGGACACAACTCGTTGTTTAGCTAATCGGCTAACCCTAATATCTGATAGGTGTCACTACCGTAGTGCTCTAAAAGCATTAGAGGAAAGCCACTGATTACTGCTACTTGGTTATGTGGGCGGTGCTTCTCCATTTGTCTCTCAAATAGCGTTACCATACAAATTGGCGATGTTGGCAGATCCAAAACGTCAGTAATCAAGCAGTTTGCTCTTGATAAGTGCTGTTTGGCAATACTACTCCAAGTATCTTGGGTATATAGCCCCCAGTTGAGAAACTGCTTGTCCATTTCGGGTGCCGCATTTACCCATCTCTTGTAATTGGCCAGATCTGTTGTTTCGTGAGTAAGATATTCGACTTGGTTACCTTTTTGGTGGCGAATAGCCTCTACCATAGGGTAGCTTACACAAAGCAAGCCTTTATCTTGAGCATCATTAAATAGTTCAACCATATGACGTATTTTATTGTCGTCAGCGTTAGAGCAATGACAGTCGTAGTCGAAGAATAGATATATTTCACTTATGTTTTCAGGATCTTCTATCTCCATGACCGCTAAGTCATCATCTGTTGGGTTTTCCCTATTTTCTAGCTGTTCGGAAATGAACTCGTAAGTATCAAAATACTCATCCTTTGTTATCTCGCGGAACAACTTATAGATATTCATTCCGTAAGTGGTTTGAACTACGATCTTGTTGTCTCTATCGAGTATCGTATTCCTTAGATTTCGCGCAATGTTAGGCTCAGCTCCTGCACCTTCAAAAACAAATAGGACGTTGCTACTCATCAAATGCCCCTGCACGATACATCTTTTCTAGATTGTGTGCTTTGCGTAACTCCCTATCGGTTAAATTATACAGAGGCTTCAAAGCATTCTGATCTAGGATGTAATAGCAGTCAGGTCGGAGCACATGGTTAGATAGTAGAGTGCTGTTGTGAGTAGTGATGATCGATTGGCACGATGTTTTAGACACTAGTTTTACTATGCGTTTGGATAGAGCAAAATGATAGTAGGCATCGAACTCGTCAATGTAAGCGAAGGTAATTTCTTCATTTAGCATTTTAAGGTACCAGTAGTAGAAATTACCAAGGGATACTGTACCAGTAGAAGCTATCTGTGAAAATTCGATACTTTTATTACCAAAATCGAACTCGATTTGCTCCTTACCTGCATCACCAGTCTGAATTAGCTTACATTCCACTCCTGACTCATTTAGGAAGGCTTCAAAATCTTCTAGTTTATCTTGTTCAATGATGCGCTGTGAAATTCGTTTAGTTTCTAGGGGTTTACCGTGAAACTCTGTCGTTTTAGTTAGAGTGCGGAAAAATACCATTCCTTCTACAAATTTGATGAATTGGAAAAAAGCTGCTGATTCTTTGGTTGGTTCCAGCAGTGCATTCGATTCAAGGTATTTAATAGGAGATATCTTACGACCCGTGAAATCATTCTTTAGGTGTTCAGCGCCAACAAAGTTATATGAAGCAAGCGCAGATTTTCTACGGTCAATACTAATGACTTTTTCTTCGTCGATATAGAGGTTCTCGAAGACTGTTTCAGCGCAGTTCTCTTTACCATAGTGATAGACAACTTCTACACCATCAAACTCAAACGTGTATGTGAACTCTGCTAGTGCACCTTCATCCATGCTAGCGTTTAAGTAGTTGAGATGCAGAGACGGTATGATGTTGGGGCTATCTAATAGATGACATGTAAGGTCAAGAATTGCCAATCCAAGGTTCGATTTACCCACACCGTTACCACCGTACATTACAGCACTGCCTACAATGCCATTTTCTACAGCGTGTGAGTTAAACTCATATGATTTATCGGTACGTAGGTTTATCTCAAACTCTTCACCGAAGTTACGAAAACCTTTAACCTTTAGATTACGTAGCATCTTTATTTGCTCAATATTTGGTTTGTTGACATAGAAATACCACATTATAGACCAACTGCCGTAGAAAAAATACGGCAGAGTCGATTGGCTCACAACACTATTGAGAGATTCCGAGATAAAAGTAATACTAAAAGTGAACTGTACCTGTGACTGCGGGCTCAGAACTAGGCTGTCAATCCATACCTAAAGTTATTAATGAGTTGCTAATGCTAGATTTTTCGAAACTCATTAATTAGATGGTACGCCCCACACCTACACTAAACTCAGCTATGTCGCTGAACTTCGGGAGGTGCCATCATGTCGGCTATTAAAACTATCGGTATTGATCTAGGTAAATCTACTTTCCATGTCGTTGGTCATGACTATGCTGGCCAACAACGTTATAGACACAAATTCTCTAGATCAAAGTTACTTCAGTTTATCTCGGTTCATGAGCCAGTATTAATAGCAATGGAAGCTTGTTGTGGAGCGCACTGGCTTGCTAGAAAATGCCAAGAGTATGGGCATCAAGTTAAACTGATCCCTCCACAATATGTTAAGCCCTATGTTAAGAGTCATAAAAACGACTTCATTGATGCTGATGCGATTGCTGAAGCTGCAACTCGACCTAGGATGAGGTTTGTCTCACCTAAAACTGAGCAAGCGCAGCTAGGAGTAGTAATCCGAAGAATCAGAACAGGCTATATTCGAGAGCGCACCGCAGTCATGAACCGTATAGGCTCAATCCTCACTGAATTTGGGTTCAGCTTTCCACGCGGACATGCAAATATGAAACGGCTTTTTCAGTGGTTGGCTGATACAGGCCAACAGGTTCCACCTTTGCTTATTTTTGAGTTGCGAAATCAGCTTGATCATTACAATGAGCTTAATAACAAAATCAAAGAACAAGACAAAAAGCTAGAGACTCTAAATAGTGGTAATGAGTTATTCACGATTTTACAAACAGTACCTGGAGTCGGGCCTATGACCGCTGTTTGCTGCATATCTTCGGTGTCCGATCCTGAAGATTTTTCTAATGGCCGCAACTTCGCTGCATGGCTGGGTCTCGTTCCATTTCAGTATTCAACAGGTGGGAAGCCGAGAATGCTTGGGATCTCTAAGCGTGGGAATAAAGAATTACGAGAACTCTTTATACACGCAGCCAGAGCAGTACTCTGGAGAGATGGAACGGCTGAAAAATATTTTGGTAAGTGGCTAATAGAGCTAAAGCATCGAAAGCCTTTCAATGTTGCTTTGGTAGCATTAGCGAATAAGCTAGCAAGGATTGCTTGGTCTGTTATGGCAACGAAAAAGCCTTTTGAAATAAGAAGATAAATCAAGTTTGCATATGAAAATGAAAGATGACAAAACGGTTAGACCACCAGATTGAAGACCTTGTGGACAGAACAGCAACTTAGAGTGCTTTCTCATTTTTGAGGACAATCTGGCGCGGATCTCATCGTAGAGCTGGGGCTAAAGTAAATTGGTCTCAATTAGACTCTGAATACATTAGCGCAAACCAACTCCGTTTTTTTGGATTTTCACTTGCAAAACGGGGCGTACCATACATTTTGTCCAATTCCGTGTCAGAGAATTTTGGCCGACAAATCTCGCTAGAATTTGCCCAACTTGTCCTAATATCCGGTCAGAATTAGTAAGAGAGTCCTATAGAATATCGAGTTCGCACATCTGGATATTTGGTTATTGATTTTTGGCGAAACCATTTGATCACATGAAAAGGTGTGATTCTACCTTAACTTTATGATTTTTATCAAAATAATTTTGGGATTCCTCTGCACTATGTGAGTATCAAGAAGTTGTTTGGTTTTAAATAAAAGCCCCTTAGCCAATTCGGTTAGAGGGTTTTTATTTCTGTCAGAAGCGGTACCCGCAACCAAGACAAGTTGGTTGGATATCAGGAGGGAGAGTTATTATCAATGAGCAGGAGGGACATAAGTCGCCTTGTGTGAGTTTCATTATCTGTATACTCTCACCTTCTTCAATCTCGGTTTACCATTTTTGTCATGGTAACGAATTGTTTCGGTATAGTTTTTGCCAGTATCTGCGATGTTGCATGTGTAATCCGCAGATAAAGTAAGGGGCGCAAATAGCACCCCAAGTAATATCAATTTCTTCATTACCCCCCTCTAGATGACTCTTTAATTTAAAAAAACAGTCAGTAGTTATTGCTCGCTCACCACTCAACTCTTTATCATACTTGTGGTATGTAATTCCATTACTCTCTTGGGTGTAATCCGCCCACTGTGTGGTTGGTTCAGGCGTAACCGAGTTATTGAAACTTCCATCACCACAGCCAGCTAGGATTGAAGTTGATAATATTGCTAGGATTAGTTTCTTCATGATTAGAACTCCACCACGTTGAAGCCGATTGTCATTTTACCTTCTGGCGTTACGCGTGAGTCGGTGATGCCATGAGCCTTCACAAATTTGCTGTACTCTAGATCAATTCTCTTACCTGTAGGATTACCGAAAATAACGATCCCTTTCTCACCATCAAAGTCTATTGAGCGAATCTCTGTGATTTCGAAACCATTGTGATCGTACCGTTCACATTGATGACGTAGATTGTGTCACCGATATCAGCGTTAGCTAGTTGTTGATAGTTGTGCTGTGACTCAGAAAGATCGAAAACAGGTCTGTCACCGTTCTTGTTCTTACCATAGATAGAAAAGTGGTTCAGGTTTTGCGTCTTATTGTTAGCTAGAAATGGCATATTTGAATCCTCAAATAAATACAGAACATGGAACGGTATTATTGTAAAAATACAGTGCACTGTTAAGAATAATTCACTTTAGAGAGGTTGGATTTGCGAATGGCTTTGTTGCACAAATCGAGTAAACTAAATCAGAATCTCAAGATCAGGGACGTTCATTCACTGGCTTTGATTTCATGCCGAAGCCTCGTTATAAAACTACCAACTGGCGTAGGTATAATAACTTCTTGAACGACAGAAGTTCACTCACGTTTTGGATTGACGAGGAGGCCATAATTGAGTGGAAAGAACCTAAACAGGACAGACGTGGTAAATCAAGGCTTTTTAATGATCTCGCTGTCACGACGGCTCTCATGGTAAAGCGCATTTTCTGGCCATTGATGCAACGGGGCTCAAAGTATACGGTGAGGGAGAATGGAAAGTGGAAAAGCATGGAACTGATGGTAAGCGTTCGAGTCTGGCGTAAATTCCATCTTGCGGTTGATACAGATACACATGAGCATGAAATAATCGTCGCAGAGCTGAGGTGTGACCGATGCGGAAGTACTCCCCTACCTACTCAAGCAAACAGGTCGAACCATCAAGGCAATCTCGGGAGATGGTGCATATGATACAAGAGAGCGTCATAGGGCGATTAGGGTTAAGAAAGCGATACCTCTAATCCCTCCGCGTGAGGGGGCAGCTTTCTGGGGAAAAGGGCATCCACGTTAACCTAGCAGTTGGCTGCCAAAAGCTCTATGGAGCGAACAAAAAGTGGAAACAGAAGTATGGTTACCATTAGGCGGTCATTGTCGGAGGCCGCTATGTATCGCGTAAAACAACTACTAGGTGCTTCACTTACACTTCGGAATTATAACGCACAAGTTGGTGAGAATTACGCCATGATTAAAGCACTCAACAAGCTAACTGGGATAGGCATGCCTAAAACCTACTATGTTGTTTAAGAACTGATCAACGTAGGGATAACAAGTATTTTCACCGAAATAAGCAACAAAGCTGGTTAGGCTCGTAAATTAATAAGTGAATAAGGCGATTCCGTACCAAACCTAAAGACGGCTTAGTTCGAAATCGCTCAAGTTGTTTATCTCCTATCTAATGCAGTGGTTTGACATGTGTTCTATTGCTTTGATCATGGCTGAATGATCCCAGTTACTTCCTTCTAGTGAAGCACAGGTATTAAAAAGCTCTTGAGCCGTTGCTGTATTTGGTAAATTAACATTAAGCACACGTGCACCTTCAAGGGCTAAGTTCAGGTCTTTTTGATGTAATCCGATTCTAAATCCCGGCTCGAATGTACCTTTAATCATGCGTTCTCCATGAACTTCCAAGATCTTTGAAGACGCGAAACCACCCATTAAAGCTTCACGAATCTTGGTAGGATTCGCGCCTGCTTTAGATGCAAATACAAGAGCTTCTGCTACGGCTTCGATGTTAAGTGCGACGATGATTTGGTTGGCAACCTTACAAGTCTGACCATCGCCATTGGTACCAACCAGAGTGATATTCTGTCCCATTAAGTCAAACAGTGGTTCTGCTCGTTTGAAGATCTCATCTTTACCGCCAACCATGATTGAAAGTGTTCCATTGACTGCACCAACTTCGCCTCCTGAAACTGGAGCATCTAGGTAGTGCGCGTCAAGTGCTTCAACTTTCGAGGCAAATTCTTTGGTGGCGATTGGTGATATCGAGCTCATGTCTATGACTATTTTGTCTTTTGATAGCCCTTTTGAAACCCCAATATCACTAAATAAAACATCTTCCACTTGGGGAGTGTCAGGAACCATAATAATAATAAACTCGCACGCTTCAGCCACGGCAGCAGGCGTTGGAGCAGCAAAACCATATTCACCCAATAATTCTTGGGGAGCAGGCTCAAAATGTTCAGAGAAGTACAGCGTGTGACCTGCATCTTGCAGGTTCTTTGCCATAGGTTTGCCCATAATACCTGTCCCAATAAAACCGATATTTGCCATTTTTAACTCCTTTAGTAATTTCTAGACCTAAACTAGGTTGTATTCTTTAATCCAACTAAGGCTTTCCTCAGTCGTTGTTTTTGGCACATACTCACAGCCGATCCAGCCTTCGTAGCCAATTTCATCGATATGTTTGAGTAGGAACGGGTAGTTAATTTCTCCTGTTCCTGGTTCATTTCGACCAGGGTTGTCTGCCAATTGAATGTGTTTGATAACAGCTTTGTGGTCGGTAAGTGTACGAGCAAGGTTACCTTCCATAATCTGCATGTGATAAATGTCGTATTGATATTGAAGGTTATCTTTGCCGACTTCGGAAATGATACGTATTGCTTTTTGGGTACTGTTTATAAAGAAATTAGGCATATCCTGTGTATTAATCGCTTCAACAATTAGCTGTATGCCTTCGGCACCTAACTTTTCAGAGGCGTATTTCAAATTGTTTACAGTCGTTTTAAAAGCGTCTTCTTCGGTTACGTTCTCTGGCTTAATTCCAACTAAGCAATTTAGTTGGTTGCAGTTCAGTACTTTTGCATATCGAATAGCTTGGCTAACGCCCTCACGAAACTCCTCAATTCGTTCAGGATGGCAGGCAATACCTCGCTCACCTTTATCCCAGTCGCCGGCTGGTAGGTTAAAAAGAACTTGAGTTAGTGAATATTCATTGAGTTTGTCGGCGATTTCTTTGGGTTCAAAATCGTAGGGGAATAGATATTCTACCCCTTGAAACCCTGACCTCGAGGCGGCCTCGAATCGGTCAATAAACTTGTACTCTGTGAAGAGCATAGATAGGTTCGCTGCAAGTTTAGGCATAATTACTCCAATTTGTTCTATTTCATTCTCCGCTTAATTGAAAGCGGAGAACAAATACATATTTCTAAACCAGATCGTTAATTTCTTCGAACTCAACGACTTTATCGATATCAGGTCCCATAGATATATTGGTCACTCGCTCGGTTATAACTTCTACAACAACTGGGACCTTATGTTCCCTAGTCCATTGTTGGGCCTTAAGCAGTGCAGGCTTTATCTCTTCTGGGTCAAACACTCGAATTGCTTTGCAACCCAAACCCTCTACAACTGAAACATGATCTACCCCGTATCCATTGACTTCAGGAGCGTTGATGTTTTCAAAATCTAGTTGAACGCAGTGATCAATTTCGAAAGCACGTTGAGATTGTCGAATCAAACCTAGATAAGCATTGTTAACAAGAACATGGATATATGGCAGTTTGAACTGTGCTCCAACTGCTAGCTCTTCTATAAGAAACTGGAAATCGTAGTCACCGGAAACTCCGACTACTGGGGTTGATGGGTCTGCTTTTACAACCCCTAATGCTGCTGGCATGGTCCATCCAAGTGGTCCAGCTTGGCATGAATTAATCCAGTGACGAGGACGGTGTACATTTAAAAATTGATTAGCTGCGATTTGAGCATTGCCGATAGTTGCAACGTAGCGGGTATTGGGGCCAAATACCGCATTCATCTCTTGATAAATACGTTGTGGCTTGATTGGTTTGTTGTCGAAGTTAGTACGACGAAGCATTGTACTTTTACGCTGAATACACTCACTTTGCCATTCTGTTCGTACTTTTAGTTCTCCCTTTTCCTTCATCTCTGTTGCCACGATAACAAACAGTTTTAACGCTTCTTCAGCATCGGAAACAATACCTAGATCCGGACCAAAAATCCGACCGATCTGTGTTGGTTCAATATCGACATGGACAAATTTTCTACCCTTTGTATAGGTTTCAATGTTGCCTGTGTGACGATTTGCCCAGCGGTTGCCTATGCCAAGTACAAAGTCTGATTCAAGATAGGAAGCGTTGCCATAACGGTGGCCAGCCTGACATCCCATTCTCCCAATCATTAATTCATGATCATCTGAAATCGCTCCCCATCCACGTAGAGTTTGAATGACTGGCACTCCTGTGATTTCTGCGAATCTTTGGAATAGGGGGCTAGCACCAGCATTAATGACACCACCTCCAGCTACCAGAATAGGTCTTTCCGCATCATTAAGCATTTGCAAGGCACGTTCGATTTGGTTGCGGCTGGCTTTAGGCTTGTTGGGTGTCATTGGTTCGTACAAATCGATATCAAACTCGATTTCCGTCATTTGAACATCCATAGGAAGGTCAATATGGACAGGCCCAGGGCGACCGGATCGCATTTTGTAGAAGGCCTTTTGGAAAGTTCCCGGAAGTTGTGCTGCTTCGCGAATCGTTATTGCCATTTTTGTGACTGGCTTAGCTATAGCTTCAATGTCGACACCTTGAAAGTCTTCTTTATGTAGCTTTGCCGTTGGAACCTGCCCAGTAATAGTTAAAATTGGAATGGAATCGGCTGAGGCTGAATAGAGACCTGTGATCATATCTGTTCCAGCGGGTCCAGATGTCCCTATACAAACACCAATATTACCATCTTTGGTACGAGTATAACCCTCAGCCATATGGGAGGCGCCTTCAACATGGCGTGCCAGAATATGTTCGATTCCTCCAATTGTCTTGAATGCTGCGTAAAGAGGATTAATAGCAGCTCCGGGTACACCGAATACTACATTTACCCCTTCCTTTTTCATAATCAGGACCGCAGCCTCAATTGCTTTCATTTGCGCCATAATATGCTCCGATAATGCAAAATAGTTCTTTGAAATTTGTGTAGATAAATTATTCGAAGAAGCGCTAAGTAACAAAAATCTGGAGATGTTTAAAAATGAGACCAAACTAATGGTTAAAATGGTTGCAAAATGAAACCATTTTGCTGACTGAACTACCTCTTTATGACGAACATTCAACTTTGGGACATTACTACTCTCTTCGAGGTTAATTAAATATTGAGATCAAAAAACTGAATGATGGAATATTTTAAGATAATTAGAATAAGACAGTAGATGTTACTTTAAATTGTTAGCAAGAGAAGCATTGTAGTATATGACGTTTGTTGAATAGTATCAGTGTGATATAGATAACGTTGACTACATAGTAAGACAAATATTGCTTACTGTAACAATTTGCTAAGTGTGTCTAGACGTTTAGATTGAACATCCATGAGGGCACTTATGCCGGCAATTGAAGACAAGAAAAAGAGATGGGTATTTTACCAGAAGCATCATTGGGTCTCTCCAGACTTCTCGTTGACGCCAATATTAGATTCATGGGAGCGTTGCAGTAAAAGGTGTAACCCTTATGATTGGTCCAAGCCTCATATAGCTTCTGGTTACACACTCCGTTCGCTTTTGAGTCGGAGCGATACGTTGATTACTTCTGCAATTACTGTTGTTGAGGACACATACGACTCGATGCAAAATATGCAGGTCGTTCTGTTAGTAACAGACGACAATGGTTGTATCCTATTGTCTTTAGGGAATAAGGAACTCAGCGAAGAGTTAGGCCAGTTAAGAATTAAAGATGGTAGTTTCCTCAACGAAGGTGTTATTGGGACCAATGCTGTCAGTGTAGTACTTGAAACACACATAGCGTCTGAGGTAATTGGAGCTGATCATTTTAATCAGCATTTACACAATTACAGTATGTCCGCTGCACCGATATTTGATACTTTCGGCCGTATTCGCGGAACCTTCAGTGTGCTCACCAAAGTAGAAGCGCACTCAGAGTTAATTAATGTTATTGTTAGTTCGTGTTCAAGGGAAATTGCTAGCCAACTTCATATTAATATGGAGCAGGAACAGTCTAACAAAATGAGTTGTACTTATAATGCAACACTAGAGTGTATGGACGATGGATTAGTTGCGTGGAACAAAGACCATCACATTCTAAAAACAAATAGACAGGCTGAAGAAATTCTCAATATCCGAGCAATAAGCGTTCTTGACTGTGACGTGTTCAATATAATTAACTTCCCACCAAGTTTGCGTGAAAGCATTTTAAATCATGAATTTATAAGAAGAAAGCAAACTACTGTTGAGGTTAATGACTCATTCATTGAGGTAATAGTTACAATCCGACCTTTAAGTGATGGAGGGAGCCTTCTCTTTATTCATCCCATTGATAAAATCAGAGAGCTTGCTCAACAGCAAGTTGGAAGCAGTGCTAGATACACTTTCTCGAACCTGATATCTGAGTCCAAAAAGATGAAGAATACAATTAGGTTAGCAAAACGTGCTGTTAATTCGAGATCTCCAATCCTTATTTCTGGTGAAGAAGGTGTTGGTAAAAGTGATCTCGCTATGGCTATGCATAACGAGAGCCCTAATCGCAATGGTCCCTTTATTACTATGAACTGTAGGACCTTAAACTCTGAACACGCTATACAAGAAATACTAGGGCATGATGATGAAGGGAGCGGAGGGCAGCCATCAAAGTTTGAGCTGGCTCATGGTGGCACCTTATTCTTGGAGAAGATAGAACAACTGGACCCTGAATTGCAAGGTAATTTGCTCAAACTGTTAAAGACCGGTCTGGTGAGTAGGTATAATAGCCAGCGGCTAATACCTGTAAAATTCCAGTTGATTTGCAGCACATATTCAGACGTTTTTGAATACGTTACTCAGGGGGCATTTGGTAAACAGTTGTATTACGAAATCTCTGCAAATGAAATCGAAATCTCTCCTCTTCGAAAACGCAAAGAAGATATTGAGTATGCTGTATTATCGCTCATTAATGCTTATAAGAAACGACATAATGTAGGCGTATCTATTAATAGGGCAGCTCTTGATGCTTTGATTAACTTTCGCTGGAATGGGAACAACTCTGAGTTAAAAAACAAAATGGAACGAATTCTGCTCAATCGAAAGGGCGACTTAATATCGATGTCTGATATTCCAGAAGACATCAAGCAAAACAATACAATTGATGATGTAAAGCAAGAAGTAGAGGTTTTATCTCTAGAAGAAATAGAAAAGGATGCGATATTGCATGCTTGGAAAATACATAATGGTAAGGTTATCAAAATTGCCAAAGTACTGAAGGTTAGTAGAGCTACGCTTTGGAGAAAAATGAAGAAGTACGGTCTGGATAGTTCCCTTTCATAAAAGGGAACTATCAATGAAGTATGTTTGTAGTAAAGGTTACAGAGCATTAAATTTAGTATTAAGTAATGCTATTTAAGGTCTGCTTTAAATAAAAATGGGGTTCAAGTAAGTAAGATTGGTCTTTCTTGCGCTTTAGTTATAGCAGGTTGCAATTTGTTCTGTGTTTGCAGAAAAAAGGTAGCAATTTGCAACCAAACTAGCGTTGAATGAAAAAAAACAATTCTTAATCACAGTTTTATCCCCCTTGATAACGTTGATATGAGTTAGTTGTGTATGAGGTCAAATATAGAACTACTAGTGATGTTAGTTTCTGAACTATCTGCAGTCGCGTTATGTACAGTAGTTATCAATTCCTAAACAAGAACGTGAAAGAGACGAAAATATGAGTACTCCTGAATATAAAACTAAGTCAGGGACAATTGATAAAGCTGTCTTTTGGCCCGCAACAATATTAACACTTATTATGGCCATTTTCTTTTTGCTTAATCCAAAAGCATCAAATGAAATGATGGGCAAACTCCATGCTTTTACCACTGGTGAGTTGGGGTGGTTTTTCCTAATCGCAACGGCAGCGGTCGTAATCTTCTGTATCTACCTTGCTGTATCGCGTTATGGTGGCATTGTCATGGGAGACAAGAATACGAAACCAGAATTTTCTACTGCTACCTGGCTTGGAATGATCTTTACGTCTGGCACTGGTGGCAGTGTCTTGTATCTTGGGGCGGTAGAATGGATTTGGATTATGCAAGCTCCGCCGTTTGGCGTTGAGCCTGGAAGTATAGATTCAGCACGTTGGGCTTCCGCTTACGGTATGTTCCACTGGGGGCCGTCGGCCTGGGCTTGGTACATTGCATGTGCAATTCCAATTGCCTATTTCTTTTTTGTGCGAAAGCAACCTACTTTAAAAATGAGTGAGTTTGCTCGGCCTGTAATTGGCAAAAATGCTGATGGTTTTGCTGGTCACTTTATCAATTTCCTATACATGTTTGGTATGGTCGGTGGCGTAATGACTTCTTTAGCGCTTGGCACACCGCTAATTTCTGGTGCGATTGTTTATGTTATGGGTTGGGAGTCTAGTAATGCGTTTCTCGATACATTCGTAATCTTTTTATGGACGTTTATCCCACTAGTTGCACTTGTGCTTGGTCTAAAGAAAGGTGTAGCGGCTCTTAGTGATTGGAATGTGCGTGCAGATGTACTCATGTTGTTAGGCATCCTGATTTGTGGACCGACATCATTCATTCTTAACCAGTCTGTTGATGGCTTAGGATTGATGTTGCAGAACTTTGTTTATATGAGCTTCGCAACAGATATGATTCGAGAAGGTGGGTTTCCTCAGGCATGGACAATTTTCTACTTTTCTTGGTGGGTTGTATATGCACTCCCGTTTGGTCTATTCATCGCAAAAATATCAAAGGGTCGAACCATTCGAGAGATTGTCATGGGTGGCTTAATTGCAGGCTCACTTGGCTGTATGGTTTTTTACATGGTTCTCCCTGGTATCGGCATAAATCTTCAAATGAACGGTACCGTGGATTTAATGACGATCATGAATGAGCAAGGTCGTGGTGGTGTTGTTTATGCGATGCTTGAGCAACTACCTATGAGCACTTTGTTTGTTGCAGCGTTTGGTTTGATAACTTTGATCTCATATATCACAGGCCATTGTGCAGTTGGTTATTCGTTGGCAGCTGCAACACAAAAAGAGATTGGAGAGAATGATGACCCTGCTCAATGGAATGTTGCATTTTGGCTAGTTCTTGCAGGCGTCGTGTCCTTAGCCCTGTACTTTATCAATCCAGAAAGTTTGAAGCCTCTACAAACCGTCTCAATATTAATGGGTTTCCCGCTTTGCTTTGTTATAGCTATCGTCGCACGTGGGTTTATTAAGCAAATCAATCAAGATTTCCCAGAGGGTTTTCCTGCCTCTGATTCTAAAGGCCGAATCTATCTTGATCCACCAGCTAACCCGGTTGGGCCACAAGAAGAAGTATCTACTGAGCCGTCAACAGTCTCATAATCCAAACACTATTCCTCCCCTTTTTAGTTGAAGGGGAGAAGGAGATATAAATGAATATCACTGAACCACAAAGAGAAATCCCTGTTATTGCAGAAACTGATGTTTTAGTTGTTGGTGGTGGTCCGGCAGGCCTCTGTGCAGCAATCGCATCCGGAAGACTTGGTACAAAGACAATGATTGTGGAAAGGTATGGGTGCTTGGGCGGAATGTTAACTCAAGCTGGAGTGGAAAGCTTTGCATGGTATAGACACGAAGGGACTATAGATTGTGAAGGTATCGGGCGTGAGTTTGAAACCCGAGCAAGTGAATTAGGCTTTACGCGTCCGGAGCCTCAATCAACCAGCCAAGCTATTGATACTGAGGGTTTCAAAGTCGTCGCTGACAAGATGATTAAAGAAGCTAGTGTTACTCCTCTTTATCACTCTTGGGTCGTTGAGGTGTTGAAAGAAGGCGATTGTCTTTATGGTGTGATTGTCGAAAGTAAATCTGGGCGTGGCGCCATTCTTTCCAAACGAGTAGTCGACTGCACAGGAGACGCTGACATTGCTTCTTTGAGTGGTGCGCCATTCAACCAGCGAGATAAAGATGAACTTATGGGTGTGACTGTAATGTTCCACTGTGCAGGCGTAGATGTTGAGCGATTCAACAAATTCGTCGACGAGGAGCTTAAGCCAACGTATGCGGACTGGGGCAAAAACTGGACAATAAAGACGACTGGTAAAGAGGATGACATGTTCAGTCCATATATGGAGGAAATCTTTACTAAAGCTCAGGAGGAAGGTGTCATTCCGGGTGATGCTTCTGCCATTGCAGGAACCTGGTCAACGTTCTCGGACGCGGGCGAAGCACATCAACTCAATATGGTTTACTCGTTCGGCTATGATTGCACCAATGCTTGGGATCTAACAAAAGCTGAGATTGAAGGACGTCAACAGGCATTATGGGCTATTGATGCATTGCGTCACTATATTCCGGGTTTTGAGAATGCGAAACTTCGGAATTTCGGCATGACGCTTGGTACTCGTGAATCTCGCTTGATTGATGGTGAAATCCATGTTGATGACCAATATGTTCTTGAACAAGGCCGTTGTAACGACTCTGTTGGTATTTTCCCTGAATTTATCGACGGGAGTGGTTACTTGATTTTGCCAACAACAGGTCGTTATTTTCAAATTCCTTTAGGGTGTTTGTTACCTAAGAAGGTCGAAAACCTAATTGTTGCAGGGCGTTGTATTTCAGCGGGTGTGGTTGCACATACTTCAATGCGAAACATGATGTGTTGTGCTGTCACAGGTGAAGCCGCTGGTACAGCCGCTTCAGAGTCTTTGACCCAAAATGTCAATGTTAGAAACGTAGACATAGATAAATTACAAAGAACTCTCCAAAAGCAAGGCGTAAGAATCGATTAATCACCAGACGTAACTAAATTACTTAATTTGATTATTGATGGGGAGATAAAAATGAAAACGATTAAGCAAACTGCCGATGTAGTTGTAGCTGGCGGAGGAACTGCAGGCCATATAGCAGCTATACAAGTGGCAAGGGCAGGAGTAAGCGTATCTTTAATTGAAGCTAGCTCAATGTTGGGGGGTACGATGACTGATGGTGGTGTCTTTATGCCAAACCATTGGCATTCACCTACGCAGCCTGTGGTACAAGGCATAGGATGGGAGCTCTTTAACCGCTCCAAGCAAATCGAAGGTCTTAGAGTTAAGTCGATGAAAGAGCGCTATGGTGTAGATACGCCAGGATATTATAGCAATATTAATGTCCCCATCTACGCTTCAGTTGCAGAGCAAGCTGCTGTAGAGGCTGGTGTTGAAATTCATTATCACGAGTTCATTGGAGAAATCGTACAAGAGGGCAATTTCTGGATTATTACCTCTTACGCACGTGGAATTAAAAGAATAACAAAATGTCGTGAAGTCGTTGACTGCTCGGGGGACGCGGATGTAACAAGAGCGCTTGGACTGGCAGTTGATAAATCACCAAAGCGACAGCCCGGTACTCTGGAATATCGAATTGAGGGAGTCGATATGCAGCAAGTTTGGGAAGGTGAGGTCCAGAAGATCTATGAAAAAGCGATGGAAGAAGGAGAGTTAGAAAAAGGAGACTGGGCATACTTTGGTATATACCCATTCCAATGGTATTTACAAATGGGCGGACATAACTCAACACATATTTACTCTTGTGATACCTCAGATGCTGATGGTCAAACCAAAGCAAACATTGAAGGTCGAGCTCGAATGCTACGGATGTATCAGTTTGTTCGGACGAAAATCCCCGGTGCGGAAAGAGCTGTTCTTAAGACAATGTATAACAGGGCATTATCAAGAGAAGGCTATCGTGTAGTGGGTGAGCACATTGTAACCGAGAGTGAGTTTATGAGCGCTCAACCCTATGAAGACGCTGTTTGCAATGCCTTCAACTATATTGATATGCACAATGAAGATAACGGTTGCGATGAGATTTTTCATGACTCAATGGAGCTTTTGCCTACTGTGCCATTTAGATCTCTGATTCCAAAGGGTAGCAACCGAATAACGGTAGCTGGTAGGATTTTATCTGCTGACAGAACTTCACTTGCCGGTATCCGAGCACAATGCACGTGTATGGCTATGGGGCAAGCTGTGGGGGCTGCAGCTGCATTGGCTGTTCGAAGAGGAACCTATTCTAGAGACATCAATGTAGAAGATATTATAGCGTTAACTAAAGAACATGGTGCCGTCGAGCCCAATAGAGCGAGAAAGAAGGAGTATGCTTGATGTTTACCAAGCACAAATTGGAGCTCATAATGGGTAACTTGAAGGTTTTCGGTACATTAAATAACAGTGAAACAGCACAGAAAATCATGCAATGCCTACCATTTAGAGCTCGAATGAGAAGATGGGGTGGAGAGTTATATTTTGCACTTCCCGAGGCGATTGATGATCAGGGTGAATCAACATCAAGTTTGGAAGTAGGGACACTCGCCTTTTGGGCGCCCGGGAACGCATTTTGTATTTTCTTTGGTCCAACACCCATGAGTACCGGCTTTGCTCCTGTTCCTTCATCCGAGGTATGTATAATTGGTTCGCTTGATAGTATTCCAAAAGAGCTTTTTTCCATATCTGAGTCGACTCAAGTAGAACTTGTTTTAACAGAGTGAAAATCTTAATAAGGGCCTTCACAGAAGGCCCTTGTAGTGGTCAACAAATAGCCTCATCAATCCTGTGAAAAGTGAAACCTCATATAACGCGCTGTGAACACAATTCATTTGAATTAGTCATTATTTTTTCAGTTATCTACGCGCTTCGGGAGATCTTCACTTTTATGAAGGTGACAGGGACTTTCGGCCGAGAAGGGTATTGCAGCTGTGCGGTTTCTATATAAGGGTGCGTCTACGTGGTCGACGCTAGCTCATTCATTTTATCTCACAGCAAGAATCTACAACCATAGCAATGGAAGCATGCTGTGGTGCGCATTGGTTGGCTCGAAAATGCCAAGAATATGGTCATAAGGTCAGGCTAATACCTGCACATTATGTAAAGCCATACGTTAAAAGCCACAAGAACGATTTCATTGATGCTGACGCCATTGCTGAAGCTGCCACGAGACCTAATATGAGGTTTGTCTCTCCGAAAAGCGAACAAGCTCAAATTAGTACGGTGATTAGGAAAGCCAGAACAGGATATATTCGCGAAAGAACGTCCTGTATGAATAGAATCGGGTCAATCTTGCTTGAGTTTGGCATTAGCTTTCCTCGCGGGCATGCCAATATGAAAATGCTGTTCCAGTGGCTAGCAGATAAAGAGGCTATAGTCCCACCACAGCTCATTCTTGAGCTTCGTGACCAATTGGACTATTACAACCAACTAAATGAAAAGATTGCTGTTCAAGACCAAAAACTAGTCGAACTCAATAAAGAAAACGAGCTATATACTTTGCTTCAAACGATACCAGGCATAGGGCCTATGACAGCTTCGTGTTGTTTGTCTTCTGTCGGAGACCCAAAAGACTTTTCTAACGGGCGAAACTTTGCAGCATGGATAGGGTTAGTACCGTTTCAATATACAACGGGAGGAAAACCTCGATTATTGGGTATATCGAAGCGGGGAAACAAAGAACTGAGAGAATTATTTGTTCATGCGGCTAGAGCTGTCATGTGGAGAGATAGCTCAGCGGAGCATTACTTCGGATCGTGGCTTATTGATTTGAAGTGTCGAAAGCCATTCAACGTTGCTGTGGTTGCATTGGCCAATAAGTTGGCTCGCATAGCATGGTCAGTGATGAACTCTCACAAAGCTTTCGAATTAAAAGTATAACCAAAATTTGCATATGATAAATCAAGATGACAAAACGGTTAGACCACCAGATTGAAGACCTGAGGGGCAAAACAGCATTGACAGTGCTTTCACGTTTATGAGGACAATCTGGCGCGGATCTCATCGTAGAGCTGGGACTAATGAAGTCTCAAATAGACTCTGAATACATTAGCGCAAACCAACTCCGTTATTTTTGACTTTTCACTTGCAAAACGGGGCGTACCATACATTTTGCCCCAAGACGTGTTTAGTGCGCATGAAACCAACATGAGATTTATTTGTGCAACAAGCTGCTGCACAATTAGGAAATTGGCTGCTTCATCGAATGTCCAACAGGTTGTTGGACAAACTCTAGTAACCAATTATGCAAGAGGGTCTTGCACAATTGCGAAACAGGTTGTTTCGTAAATCACCTCTGCTCCAACCCGGTTCTGATCTCGTCGCTTCGGCAATAGAACTAACTAATGTGCAAAATATGCACATTACTTATCAAGCAACTATCGAGGATTCCTCGGTAGTTGAACTGTTGCAATTTTTGCAATAGTTGCCCGAGCAACGAGAAAGCTCAGTGATTGCAGATTCTGCAACAACTCATATCTGCCCCTTTTCGTGTTCACAGCATCCCCAAAAATTACAGTCATCCCCTTGAAAAAGGGGATCTCATTCAGCGCGTCCCGCAGCCGAATTACGTGACTTAGTCGCCAATTTTCAGTCACCTACACGCGGTAGGAGGTTCTCACTTTCGTGAGGATGACGGCTATAGGGGCATGTTAGAAATGAAGGGATGTAGAGCATTTATGTCCAAAAGCGAGTTTCAAACTTTGTTGTCACACTTTCGTTGGATAGCCACGTTGATTGAGTCTAAGTGTCGATCTTTATTGTCAGTATTGGGTTCTTGTAGCCACGATAGTAACGCACTTCGGAAATAGAAAAGTTTCAAACTTTAATGTCCTCCGACAACTTCACCTAGCTCAATTCCAGATAACAAAGAGAAAATAGCTGTATTTAAAAGCCCAACAAATCGACTATTCATAGGCCAAAGTAACGTTAACTCATCATTATTGATGATAAAAACAGAGCTACAGTCTGTGGCTCTATTCATTTCTAACCCTAAACCACCCTTTAGGAAGGTGGTGATCGTCCATTAGGGCTTTGCCCGAAGGACGCTCATGTTCAAGATATCCAAGTTTGTAAACAGCAAATCAAGGAGAAAAAACATGAGCAGATATGAATCCGCTTCGCACGTATATTACAGGTGCCATTACCACATAGTTTGGACGACGAAGTACCGACTCAAAATACTCAAGGGTCACTTGGGCAAAGAGTTATACTGAAGTATTTATATATAAAGCAACATGAAAAACTGCTAGGTTGTAGAGTTGAACGTTCAAGTAGATCACGTCCACTTGGTTGTGAGAATGCCACCAAGTTTGAGTATTTCAAAGTATATGGGATTTGTAAAAGGACGGACAGCGATAAGGCTGTTCAACAAATTTCCGTATTTAAGAAAGCAATAGTTATGGGGCAATAATTTTTGGCAGTGTGGCTACTTTGTTGATTCGGTAGGAGTGAACGAGGAAATAATCCGAAGATATGTCAGGCATCAAGATCGTGTGGGAAAGGAAGAAGAAGAGTGTCAGATGCATCTAGGGTTGAGTAACTAAAAGTTAGCCCCTTATGGGGGGCCATTTAAATCCACCTGCTCAGCAGGTGGATTTTTACAATTCCCGAGTCTAATCGAACATAAGCTCAATGAGTGAGAATGCTTTCGGCTACCGCGAGACCTCGTCATATGTTATTTTTCATTCAGACCCTGATTAATCGCAATAATGTCACCCTCATTCAGGTTCCCTAGAAGTTGGCTCAAATATAAACGTTCAAGAATGTAGTTGTACCGTGCGTCTGAGAGTTGTAGCTTCGCGTCAAACAAAAACCGAGTCGCTTCAAGTACATCAACAATTGTTCTAGTTCCAACTTCTAAACCTAACTGTTGTGTTGATAGCGCAAGCTCAGCCGATTTCATTGATTGTTCTTGAGCCTTTATGTTTTCTAAAGAAGCAATAATATCATTGTACTTGCCCCGAACATTGCTAGAGATGTCCCGGAAGTTGCGCTCTAACTCCTGAGACGCAGCTACGTACCTATGCTGAGCTTGCTTAACTTCGGAAGAAGTGCCACCACCACTGTATAATGGCACGACGAGGTTAAGCCCTCCGTATGTATCGTTACTTCCACCCTTCGAGTAGAATGAATCGTCTCTTTTCTCATTTGAATACTGATACCCAGCATTCAATGATAAGTGAGGCAGGTGTCCCGATTTAGCTAAGTCGATATCCTGCTTTGCGATTTCTTGTTGAATTTTGTTCTCTAGTACTACAAGGTTTTCCTGAAGTGCAAGCTCAACCAATGCCTCTACATCATCTGCAGGAAGAGAGGGGCTGAATGCATCAATATTCAGCTTGTCCAAGCGATCAAACTTAACATTGGTAATCTTTCTTAGCTCCTCATAAGAGTTCCTCACTAGATTACGTGCACTAACAAGGCTCGCATTAACTCTATCTAATTGTGCTTTGGCGTCCTGTAGGTCGGTTAAATCGGAAGTACCTACACGATAAGCCTCTTGTATTGTTGCAGTGTACTTTTCTATTAGTGCCTGTTCCGACTTTGCTAAAGAGAGCGTATCTTCTGCTCTTAGGGCATTGAAGTAGGCTTCAGCGGTTCGCAAAATGACAAACTGCTGAGTTTGAGCATACAAAACGTTGCCTTTTACCGCAGCTTTTTCAGATTGTTCTAGCACAATCCAACTTGCCGGATTGTATATCTCCTGCGATAGGCCAATCCCCGCTCTCCATTGCTCACTACTTAGAAGAGGTCGGTCGCTGTTGTAGTAATCATAGCCGGCACTAAGGTCAATTTGAGGAAGTAGCACACTTCTCGCACTGTTTATACTTTCCTGTGCTTCATCTGCAAAAGCCTTAGCTTGCAATAACTCTGGATCACTGTCTTTCGCCAAGTTATAAACGTCCAAGATACTCTCAGAGGCAGCCTTGAACGGCATGCTTAGCGTCAGTAATACTAAAAGAATGCTGTTTTTCATTTTACACCTCACAGTAGCTTTTCAAGCCTACCGATTGTTTTAGCGTTGTATACTCTTGTATATCCGTGGTTCAAGAGAAAATTGGAAGCTACTTTCGAACGCATTCCCGATGCACAGTAAACAATAATAGGTTTATTTCTATCTAGGTATTGCTTATGGCACGCCTCAATAGTATCTAATGGTATATTTATCGCATTATTTAAATGACTGCGGTTAAATTCCGGCTGTGTTCTCACATCAACAATATATGCGCCTTCTTGTAGGGCATTCTTTATTTCTAGAGATTCATCTTTGAACCCGAATATATTTTTTAATAATTGAAATATATCTACCTCAACTCCTGCTCTTATTACTCTTTAAAGCCGAGTTTTAATAATATCTTTCGTGGCGGGCAAAACCCTGTGAAGCCACTTTGTATTAGGTTTGCACCAATAAAAACAGTAAACCAAACAAAGTGCTTACTGACATAAATAGTCAATATTAGTGATATTAATACCATTACCCCTGCGAGGATTCGGATTCCATTTTCGACTTTCATGATAGGCTCCTGTTACATTCGAGTATATTTTTTGCCCACTCGCTAAGAGTGGGCGTTAATGATTATGCGTTATGTGAAACGATACCTTTCTTTAGTGCCACGTAGTACAAGATCGGAATAACAAGTAACGTCAGTACAGTTGATACGAAAATACCAAAAATAAGGCTGATAGCTAGCCCGCTAAATATTGGGTCATCAAGAATAAAGACTGCACCAATCATTGCTGCTAATGCCGTTAGCATTATAGGCTTAGCTCGAACTATAGCGGCGTCGATTACAGCTTGTGATAGCTCCATACCTTCTGAGATCTGATGGTTTATAAAATCGACCAGCAGTATTGAGTTCCTAACAATAATCCCTGCTAACGCAATCATTCCTATCATTGACGTCGCAGTAAACTGCGCCCCGAGTAGAGCGTGTCCAGGCATAACGCCAATAATTGTCAAAGGTATTGGTGCCATAATAATAAGTGGAACCAAATAGGACTTAAACTGAGCTACAACAAGCAGATAAATCAGAACCATTCCTACCGCGTACGCAATTCCCATATCTCGGAAAGTCTCATACGTGATTGTCCACTCTCCATCCCAGAATATTTCTACATTCTCTAGACCCGAAGGCTGGTTTACATAGTACTGTTCAACATCCATCCCCTGTTCAGCCATATTGGATGAAATGTCATACATACCATAAAGTGGACTATCTAACTCCCCAGTCATATCGCCAACGACCATAATCATTGGAACTAGGTTTTTATGGACAATGTAGTTCTCCATCGGCTCAATATTTACTTTAACTAGGTCGGCCAATAAATAACTTTGACCGCTTAGCGATTGAACCTTCATATTCAATACCTGCTCTAGTCTCACTTTTGATGACTCTTGCGCTTGAACCTGAATAGGTATTGGGTATTTACTCTGTTCACTATGTAAATAACTGATTGGTTTTCCACCGACCGCCGTTGCCATAGTATCTACAATGTTGGAGTATGCTACACCTAGCCTCGCAGCCTTGCTTCGGTCAATGACAACCTGCCACTTTTGATAACTCTCAGGGAGGTAAAAGTCGATATCTACAATATCGTCGGTGCCTCTAAATATCTCTCTAAGTTGAAGAGCAGCGTGCTCTCTAACTTCCTGTGTCGGACCGTAGACTTCAGCTAGTATTGGAGACCATACAGGCGGGCCTGGTGGGACTTCTACAACTTTAACTTTTCCACCATACTGACTAGCAATGTCGTTTAATTTAGATCGAACATCAGAAGCAATTTCATGGCTCGAACGTGTGCGATCACCTTTATCAACAAGATTGACTTGTATATCGCCCTGATGGGCCCCTTGACGTAAAAAGTAATGCCTAACCAAGCCATTAAAGTTAATTGGTGCCGCCGTTCCAGCATAGATCTGGAAGTTATCCACCTCTTCTATCGCTCTCACTTCATCAGCAAGCTCGAATAGTACTCGTTGCGTTCTTTCAAGCGAGTTGCCCTCAGGCATATCAAGGATCACCTGAAACTCAGACTTGTTGTCGAAGGGCAGCATTTTCATTACAACAGCTTGGTGCATCGGCATCCACATTGAAGCAGCAATAGCAACAATGATAGCGACACCCAATAGAAGTCGGTTTCTTTTCTGTGCTCGAGCCGTGACAAATGGAGACATCACACGATGGAAGAAAGCAGCTTGTTTACTGTTCGTCTGCTCTTCTCCATGACCATCATTCTTCAAAAGAAGCCGTGAGAGCCAAGGTGTTAGGACAAACGCAATTATGAGCGAGATGATCATACCCAACGATGCGTTAATTGGAATAGGACTCATATACGGTCCCATCAAACCTGATACAAACGCCATTGGCAGCAGTGCCGCAATCACTGTCAAAGTTGCCAGAATAGTTGGGCCACCGACCTCATCCACGGCGCCAGGTATTAAGTCTACAAGTTTCTGTTTACCCTTCATCATGTGGCGATGTATGTTTTCAACCACAACGATGGCATCGTCGACCAGTATACCAATTGAGAAAATTAGCGCGAAAAGAGAAACTCGATTGAGTGTGAACCCCCATGCCCACGATGCAAACAGTGTCAGCAATAGCGTTATGATGACTGCAATACCAACGACTACAGCTTCACGCCCCCCCATTGTCAGTAGAACAAGAAGGACGACAGCACCCGTGGCAAAGGCGAGCTTCCCGATCAGCGTGTTGGCTTTGTTTGCCGCTGTTTTACCGTAGTCTCTTGTGATCTCCACATCCACGTTACTCGGGATGAGTGTGCTTTTTAACTCTTCAACTCTATTCTCAACATTCTTCGCGACATCTACCGCGTTTTCTCCACTTTTTTTAGCGATAGCGATAGTGACCGCAGGGTTTATTTGTGTTTTATCTCCTGTCCAAACCATTTGCGTAGGCGTGTCTGTGCCAAGCTCTATTTCTGCAATATCTGCCAAGTAAACGGGCTTACCGTCATACACACCCACTACGAGTTGCTTAACTTCGTCAATGCTAGTCAGAAACTCACCAATTTGGAGAGGCAACGTTTGATTGTCATGCGTCAACGTAAGCAATGGAGACGTAGAGTTGGCATCTGGCAACATTTGATTAAGGGCATCGATAGTAACCCCAAAACCCGCCATTTTAGCTGGGTCTAATCTCACATCGACGATAGTTGGATGTCGACCTACTGTGTATATATCTCTCGTGCCTTTTATACGCTTCAACTCGGTCTCTAGGCCGCTGGCGACTTGAGTTAACTCTGCTGTAGTGACGCTCTGCGATTGGGAAGAAAGCGTAATGTTGACAATTGGCACATCTTCAATGCCTTTTGGCTTGATCAATGGCTCGCCTACACCCATGTTTGGTGGCATCCAATCACGATTGGAATATAATTTGTTGTAGATCTTAACAACAGCTTCATTGCGTGGTATGCCCACATCAAATATCGCTACAACAAGTGCCCCACCTGGTTGAGAAAATGAGTAAAGTTTATCTATCCCATTTATTTCCGATATGATTTGCTCCGCTGGGTTAGTCACCAAGCTTTCTACTTCTCGGGGAGTTGCTCCAGGAAAAGGAATAAACACATCTGCAAAGGTAACATCAATCTGAGGCTCTTCTTCTTTTGGGGTAACCACAATTGCCATTAACCCCAAAAGCAATGCGACTAAAGCAAGAAGAGGAGTCATCGCTGAGGCTTGAAACGCTGCAGCTATTTTCCCCGAGATGCCAAGTTTGTTATTCATTTAGGCGCCCTCTAGTTCTTATCACGAAGATATTTGACGACGTCTGATACTATCTCATCGCCATTTTCTAACCCACTGAGTACTTCGACCTCTTTGCCGTTGTCATACCCTGCACGAATAGGATTCATTGATACTTCAGAGCCATTAACTCGATAGACAACACTTAATTCCCCTCGTTTAATAACGGCGGTACTTGGGATCAACATGGCATCTTTTTCACCATACGCAAAAGCAACTTTTACCCACTCTCCTGGGTAGATGCTCTTTGGTTCCTCTAATAACTCTAAACGAAGTTGGAAAGCTCTAGACTGTGGGTGGGCATAATTGAAAAGTTTTGCTTCGTACGGCTCTAACTCAATACCATTAATGGTTCTAATACTAAATTGTTCTGGCCCCTCTACTTTGTCTCTATAGCGTTGAGGTAGTTCAGTAACCACGCGCAAAGGAGACAAAGAAAAGCCAGTAATAAGTTGACTACCAGGTGCTACCGTTTCCCCCAACTCAACATAGCGTTTTGTTACGACTCCAGTGTACGGTGCTTTGATGCTTGTATACCCAAGAGACTCTTTGGCCTGTTTTACAGCGGCTTCTGCAGCTCGAACTGCTGACGTTGCAGATCGAGTCTCAGCTTCGGCGTTATCGAGGCGTTCTTTGGAGATCGCTCCCTTTGGATAGAGCTCTCTATATCTGTTCACTTGAGCTGTGCTACGGAAAAGCTCCGATTTAGCGCTGCTTAACTGTGCAATTGCAGCGTCTAATGAAGCGGACTGTTGCTCAGCACTTATTTCAAGCAACACGTCCCCTTGAGTGACAACATCGTTAACATCAACATTAACAGCGATAACTCTGCCTGATGTTTGCGCCGCCAACGTACCTTGATTCACCGCTTCAACGGTACCGTCCAGCACTACTGTTGAGTTGGTTGGCTTGGTTGCGACTGATACCGTGTTCAGAGACGGAGAGGCTATACCACTACTTGCGTATAAACTAAAAGCGACTACGCTTAACATTCTGACCTTCATTGATGACCTCTTTCTTACTTTAGCATTGCCTAATGTACGTAACTATAATACACAACATTAGCAATGTCTAATTTAAAGTTAGTTCAGCTATAGAACGAAGGTGACTCACAGTAATAGATTGATAGTTATAATTTTTTGAACCAGTGTTTTTATATGACTGCAGGCTTAGAGTGTTAGCTTGATAAATTTTATGTAGGTCTGACAAAGGGAAACGCGTGTTTATCACTAGAGGAATGAATAAGTTCAGGGTATAGCGGGAGCGTTAATCTAGGGTCAAAGTAGACGTTGAGCTGTTGAAGTTAAATCGATGTATAGCGTGATTAGAAGCAATCAAACTAACAAAATGAGCGGACACAGTTTCACCTTATACCAGCGGTGGATATAGTGAATGTTCCCCCCGACACTACACAGTATCGGGGGGAAGATGATTAAAGTCCTTTTACGGCGTTTTGACGTGTGGATTTTCTGCTCAAAGTAAAAGATCCTAGTTGCATACCTGCCAACATTGCTACTACGAAATATACAATGCCGGCACTACCGTTAGCGATAGATGCCACTGCCGGCCCAGGACAAATACCAGCGATGCCCCAACCAATACCGAACAAGATAGCACCTGTGATCAGCTGGCCATCGATTTTTCTGTTATCGGACAGGCAAAATTTATCTGTACAAACTGGCTGCTTACTTTTTCTTGATACAAGGAAATAGGTTGGAGTAAATACTAATAAAGCTCCCCCCATTACGAATGCTAGGTTTGGAGACCAAGCCCCATGAATATCCAAAAATGCAATTACGTTTGCTGGTTCACTCATACCTGAAAGGATCATGCCGACACCAAACAGAAAGCCACTTACAATTGAAATAAAACGATACATAACAGACTCTCTTATAAAACGTGTAGCATTACATATGCAGTGATCATAGCACTACCCATGAACGTCATAGTGGCAACAATCGAGCGCTTTGATAGCCTACCCATACCGCATATACCGTGTCCACTCGTACAACCATTTCCGATTTTAGTGCCGATACCCACTAATAGGCCTGCAATAACGATCAAATAATCCGGAACAACCATTTCAGCGATAGGTGCATTTAAGACTTTTGCGCTCAAAACGCCACCCGCAATCATTCCTATGACAAACAGCAACCTCCAGTTCTTGTCGATGGTTTTTGGTTCAAATAGTCTGCCAACTATCCCACTTATGCCAGCAATCTTGCCATTGAAGTGCAAGAGTAAAATTGCGGACAGTCCAAGCAACATACCACCAAACAATGACGCCCAAGGAATAACAAGTTCCATAGTAACCTCTACTAAAAATTAAACCAAAATCTCTTTAAGCAATAAAACTTCGTAAATTCAATTGATTAAAGGTATTTGTCTTAAAAGAGGTATCGAACAAATCAGGCACTTTACTTAAGGCTTTGCTAATATACACCATTTTTATCACTCGTGTATATCTAATTGACACTAATATTGCGTTAAGTCAATCGAACGTTAACTATGCGACAGTGGCGGAAGCGATGTGATGGGATGGGATGGATAAGCTTTTTGGGGGCTTAAAAGATGCAAGTCCTTCTGAAAATCAGCATATTCACAGTATCTACTCAGAGTAGATACTGTGAATATGCTTTACTAAATCAATAATTCTTTTGTCTTTCAGAGAGTAATAGACGTGTTGCGACTCTTTTCTAATAGTAACAAGGCGAGCTCTTCGTAAAACTGATAAGTGTTGAGAAAAAGCAGATTGACTTAAATTAGAGCTACTCTGCAATTGACCCACACCAACTTCGCCCTCAGATAACTGACACAGTACGAACAATCTCTCCGGATGGGACATCACCTTTAAAACCTCAGACACGTCAGAGGCACGTTCTTTCATCTGTTTAAAATCCATACTACTTACACCTATTTGTACTATGTAGGAAGTATCTACCCAAAACGCTACATTAGTCAATACTTATTTAAGTAATAGTTAATTTAGATCATCTTACATTAGACATCGCTTATTTTGGTGGTATAGTGTAATGAGTACCTTGGTTAAGAGCGTGAAAGCGATCTTAAGCAAATAAAACAAATGAGGACTTATTATGAAGAAGAAGATAGTGATCATCGGTGGTGTTGCCGGTGGTGCATCAGCCGCAGCAAGAGCGCGTCGTTTGAGCGAAGATGCGGAAATAGTGATGTTTGAGAGAGGGCCGTTTGTTTCTTTCGCTAACTGTGGTCTGCCTTATCACATAGGTGGCGATATCCAAGACCGCTCTAAATTGCTTCTTCAAACACCAGAAAGCTTTTTAGCTCGTTTCAACGTTGATGTTCGAGTGATGAACGAGGTTGTTTCAATTGATAGACAAAGCAAGAAGGTTTTAGTAAAAAACCTTCTAGATAACACGGAATACTCAGAGAGTTATGACTCGCTAGTATTGAGTCCAGGCGCAGCGCCTTTCGTTCCTAATATCGAAGGAATCGACAATCCACTCACACATACACTTCGAAACATTCCTGATATGGACAAAATTATTCAGTCCATTCAATTGAACAAACCAAATCACGCTACTGTAGTTGGTGGCGGGTTTATTGGCCTTGAAGTGATGGAAGCCTTTGAGCAGCTTGGTATCAAAACTTCACTTATTGAAATGGCTGATCAAGTAATGACACCTGTTGATCGAGAAATGGCTGGTTTCGTTCATTCGGAAATCAAAGCCAAAGGTATCGACCTACGCTTGAATACCGCATTGGAGTCTATCTCGTTTGAACAAAACTGCACTGTAGCCAGCAAAGATGCTGGTCAATCCACAGAGAATCAGCATCTGCAAGGCAAGCTTACCTTATCACTCAGTAACGGTGACAAGCTTGACACAGACCTCTTGGTAATGGCAATTGGTGTTAGACCAGAAACTAGGTTGGCTGTTGAGGCTGGACTACAGCTAGGTGAGCTTGGCGGCATATACACAAATGAAAAAATGCAGACAAGTGACCCTGATATATACGCTGTGGGGGATGCAATTGAAGACAAGGACTTTGTAACTGGAAAACCTGGTCTTGTTCCACTCGCTGGTCCAGCAAACCGTCAAGGCCGAATGGCTGCTGACAATATCTTTGGACGCAGTGAAAGCTATCAAGGCACTCAAGGAACCGCAATATGTAAAGTATTTGACCTCGCCGTTGCGTCCGTTGGCAAAAATGAGAAAACTCTCATTAGAGAGAACATGGATTTTGAAAAGGTATACGTACACGCTGCCAGTCATGCAAGTTACTACCCTGGCTCAGAAGTTGTTTCTCTTAAACTATTGTTTAATAAAAAGACTGGCAAAATTTTGGGCGCTCAAGCTGTCGGCAAGGATGGTGTTGATAAGCGAATCGACGTACTTGCCGTGGCTCAAAGGGCTGGGATGACTGTAGAGCAATTACAACACCTAGAGCTCACCTATGCTCCACCATATGGGAGTGCCAAGGATGTAATCAACCAGGCAGCATTTGTTGCTAATAACATCGTAGTGGGTGATGTGGTTCCTGCACATTACGCGGACGTTAATAATTTGACTGAAGATCAGGTTTTACTGGATGTCCGTAACCCTGGTGAGCTTGAAAACGTTGGTTATTTAGAGGGCGCAATCAATATACCAGTTGATCAGCTAAGAGGTCGATTGAGTGAGTTACCAAAAGACAAAGAAATCATTGTTTACTGCCAGGTAGGATTGAGAGGCAATGTAGCTTACCGTCAACTAATCAACAATGGCTTTAAAGCTAAAAACTTGATCGGTGGATACCGCACCTATAAGTTTGCTGACGCTTAATCTATACAATAATTCGGGAGTTGCAGTGTGGAAGGCATAGGGGCGCCCATCCGCACTGCTTTTTTAACTAGGCAACCCACAGATAATAGTGTGGGATGATATTCCACTAAATCAACTTCTACAACGTAGTTTTATTTGTTACATCTCAATAACATCTATTCGATTGTACTCTCTCAATTTCAATATATTAATATTAAAGAGTTGTCTTTTGCAAAGCTCTTCAGTACTTGAGCTCCTCACTCCAAATCAACCGTAAGCTCCTATCTGAATCATATTCTTTTAGCTCATGCTTCAGGTAAATTGAGTAGCTTGTTTTTTCGTTTGAACATTAGGTGATACTTAGGAAGAATAAAAGTTATGCTTCCTCAACTTCGACTAGTTTGATCTCGACCATGGAGGGAAGATAGTTTTTTGGATGAGTTGGTTGACTAAGTTATGAAATGCCTAAAAAACCCAGTTACCGCGTTCAATAGATTGTGGTAACTGGTGAGATACTTGGTATTTTAATGGTTTACTCTTCAATTCAACACCAGCTGACTCCGTGTTTGCTCGCTGGCTGAGCTAGCTCACGGATGTTTGCATTGATAACATGGAAACTAACATTGCCGAACAGTACCTGACGCCCGCCATCCAATATGTACGTTGGACTACCTTTAATCTGGTGGTTCTCTCTAAATAATTGGTCAGACCAAAGTGCGGCATAAGCCTCTCCATTCTCAATGAACTTATCCAGCGATGAAACTGAAATACTCTGACTCTCAAGTATGTCATGAAGAACCTTCGTATCGCTAACATCTCGACCACTCGAAAAGAAAGCATCTCTAATTGTACTTGCCAAAGACTGTACATTGCTATCGCTAGCCCCTGACATAGCGAAGGCTTTAAGGTACAAATGTGCAGGCATAGAGGAGGTTGGTCTTGTTGTAGTCCAGACATTTTTATGCAGTTGTAGCTCTGGGAAGTTAGTGACAACATCGACCGTGTGAGCAGCAAAGCCTTCAAACCCCCCTCTATCTTTCCAGCCGTCTGCTATTCTCGAACCAGTATCTCCGAACAAATTAATAAATCGAGGCTTAATTTGAATTTCATCCCCCCAATGGTTCTTCAACTCTTTATTCCGATGCTCAGCAACCCAAGCCCATACACATAAAACGTCAGTTACATAATCTATTTTTACCATTGTGATAATCCTAGTATTGAGGGTGAGTTACTGTAATGTTTCGAGCATTTTGAAGTGTACCTACATTTACAACTTCAGCATAGCCAAAGGATTTTAAGTACTGCTCCGCTTGACTTGCTCTCATCCCTGAAGCGCAGTACACGAGAACTGGCGTGCTCGTGTCCAAGTTACTATTTGCAAGGCGGTGAATTTCCTGTAGAGGCACATTATAAGAACCCTCAATGCTATCCCTAGTAAACTCTTCAATAGAGCGTACATCGATCAAATTGTAGTTTGCTTTTTTCATAAGTACCTCTGAATATCTTTATTTAGCATTTGCTAATGTAGCTTATGCTTTAATATAAGTCAATCCTCCGTGACTGTATAGATCTATTACATATAATGAATGCTTGCTAGATAAGGGTTATCATTGCCATGAGTTATGACTGTGTTAGATAGTTGCTATCTTGAATAACACTAAACCTCAAACTTAGATGTCAACACCAAATCTTTATTTATAAGGGCTGGCTACCATATAGTAGTTCCCGAACTGTTTTTCTAAAGCGTAAACACTACTTGGATTTGAAAGCTCGATATAATCAATTGGCGCAAGTACATGCAGCTTTGTAGCTGTAACACATTATTGAGGGCTTTCTTGTCAGACATCATAGAGCTCTTTCAAAGGTACCACCTTCTTCTCGCCAGATATTAGGAAAAAGTACCTTGAAGGCTTAAATGTTTGTATTACCGTTTTTCCATGAGTAAAAGACCCCAAACCTCACCGTCGAAAGAGTGAGAGCCATTTTCACGCGATGTCACGGTAAAACCCATAGACTCATAGCAGTTTCTCGCAACTAAGTTTTGTTCAAATACGGCCAATGATAGTAAGCTGGCGTTGTATTTTTCTTTTGCCAACTCGACTAACTGACCAAGCATGAGCTTTGAAACAGCGCAATTACATCTAGCCAATCTCTATTCATGTTACACATGTTGCCAGTGAAGGGTTTTAACGATGTAACAAAAGTAAGACTTAAATTCATTATTTCTCCACCCATATAACACCAACAAAGTTATCTTTGTTACTGACTCTCGGCTAACAAACTGCTTCTGTATCTTTGGCTAAAACTAATTTGGCAAAGTATCTTTCGTTTAGTTGCTCCGACTCGCCCTTCTGCGGAAGAGTATAGTGCGCTGCTTGGACTCAAGGCCTGCAACGGCGCCAGTGTTGGCTGGTGATATTATGTAACAGATAAGCTTCAGCTTTCCTTAACCCCTTTTGTCGGCTTAATCCAGACATCACTCCCGAATTCGATACTAAGAACTTGTGGGAGCTCAACGCTCAATTGACAGGAGACTACTATCGCTGGAACTTCACCTATCGGAATACCTTCAAACAATAGTCGGTAGGAAAGGTGTGTGAGTTTGATGCTCTAAAAACGACGTTTGAGTTTCAAAGGTTGGAAGGGATACGCGTGGACTGGTACGGACAAGTTGAGCCTCGCCAAGTTCCGCTCACGCCATACATCGCTCACAGACAATCGTATCAAGAAAATGAATGTTCCAATTCCAAAGCCGCTGTTGATGTGAAATATGATTTGTTAAGTAAACCTGTCCGTCAATGTTGAGTACCAGTAATAGCAAGGGCTCAATAGTGGTTTTGGCTTACTAATAAGCTCTCTAAGCAACATTGATAGTGTTCAGCTTGTTACCGTGATGGCGAGTTTATCTTTTTAGTATTAGTTAGAGAATGCTAAAGGCTCATCTGTAAAGTCGCGCCCTCGAACAAAGCGCATTATTAAAGTGATGCTTTGTACAAGCACAAAATGAAGCGAGTCTTAGCACGCTTTTTCCTTCATTATCTCAATGCCTAAATTCAGCACATTACGCCAGGCGAGTTCGATGCTTTCATCATACAATGGGTCATGTATTTCCACGGTTGCTAAAAGGCTATCGACCCACATGTCGAGCTCATTTTCAGAAATATCCAACCTCATCTCTTTGTGCTTTGTGGCCAATTTTCTGATGGCTTCACGTATGGAAGTGGTTGTGGACGTATTCTGTATCAGAACCAAAGACGCTTTGAGCATACGTGCTTGTTTCTCTACGTCGACCCCATCAAAACGTTCTAAGAAACGTGGGTTTGCATCACAAAAGATAGTCAAAAAGTCGGTCATAAATTCGGTACCGATACGACACCGTTGATAACTGTCAAGAAAGGCCTCATTGTTGTTCATGTACTCCCTGTCAACCGATGAAGATAGATTAGCGATAATTCAAAAGGCATTTTTCTTTGCGACAAGTAACCATGTAGTATACATGATCACCTTGGTGCTCTTTGACTTCAAAGTAGATGGTGGATTTGTTTAGCCCATCTTTGAAGGCAAAGACAAACTCTGCATCATCAATGCTCAATCCCTCTTTCTCAAGATGGTCAGCCATTGAAAGTTTTGCTTGCTCAATTACCCTCTCATCCTTCAAGGGTATAAGTGCTGCCTGTGCGAAGGTGGAGGCAAAGACAAAAATAAGAACAGACAATAATTTCATTCCGACTCCTGTAATTAAGCGATCTCTCGTTTCATAATAGTAGTATTCACTCAACCAAAATTACATCATATAGCGTTCAGTTTAGCCCAAATAATTTAGTTTTCATTGGACTAAACTCGTATGAATTGAACGCCCAACGCTTTTGAAATTGGGACAAAATGATTGACTGGTGATTTACGCGTCAAAGTGAGAGTATGAGGTGCAAACAATGCTCATGGGACTTCAGGCGCCTTTTTCTATCGAGAATGCGTCATGACGAGAAACCCAGATCTCTAGTGCCGAACAATAGAAGCGTAATAACTGTAACTCGACGAATTAGAGGTTCTTTGGTTGCCTCGAGCTAGATGTGATGATGTTTAGTACAGTGATTTAATATTTCGGAAGGCCTCAATAACTCTTTGATTGAACTCATCAAGATGAACATGTTGAGATGAGCCGATGTCCTCACTTGCTAAGTCCATCTCTGCTTTATCCGATGATTCCCATGACAATAATCCACCAACTGTTGTATCTTCGTCTTTAGTCGCAGATTGCAAGGATCTTTCTCTCAGTTTGTTTAGTTCGTGATGGCTAGAAACTGATTTGCTGATGAAAGTGCAGCTTTCAGGGATATCAATTTCAACTTGCTCGGCGAATTGAAGCAGTTTTGCCTCAGCAAAGGTATACAGCCACGCTTCTTGATTCATGTCTTTGGTGGTTCGCAATATCCGCCCAAGTACCTGACGGAAGTATAGCTCTGTCTTGATGTTTGAAAGGTAACAACAAACCTGTAGCCGGGGTATATCGGTTCCTTCACTGATCATGCCTACACTAATGATCCAACTGCACGCACTGTCTCTGAAGCGCTGAATAGTCGACTGTGCGTCTTGTGTTTTATAGGTCACAATGGTTGCAGATTGATTGAAGCGTGTTGATAGTATTTGAGCTATTTGCTTTGCATGTTTTATTGAAGAAGCAACAATTAAGCCACCGGCACACTCGTTTGTTCTTCTGATGCGATTTAGCTGATTTGTCCCTTCTTCAAGAATATAACTGAGGGCATCAATGTTTTTGATTACAGCTGAATAACGAACGTGACCGCTAGATACAAGTTCGTTGATCGAACCAAAGACCTCGCTACCGTTCGAGTCAGAGAATACAGTTTTATTACAATCAATCAATGCAACGTTTGGGCGTCGACATACTCTGTCTTGCACAGCCTGTGAAAGAGGGTACTGGTAATCACATAATATTTTTCCTTCTGGATCAGAATATGTAGCGAGAGTGACGGGAGTCCGATTAGAACGCCAAGGAGTGCCAGTGAGTGCAAGTGTATAGGTGGCCGCCTTTTGGACTATCGCCAGCGTGTGGTAGCCCCAAGAGTTGTAATTGTCGTCGTTGTCGCCACCACAATGATGAATTTCGTCGAAGACACAAAGCACTCTATAGTTTGCTAGTGTATCCCAAAATGCTTGACTCACTGACCTAAGTGATTGATAAGTTATTGATATGCCCTTATCACCAATTTGGCCTTTAAACTTACATGCTAGGTGCCTAGAGAATGTTCCCTCAATACTCGTTGCAACGACTTTTGAAGGCGAAAAACATACTACGAAGTCAATCATTTTCTCATCAAACAGTTTCTTAGTGAGGCTTGCAGCCATAATCGTCTTGCCAGCACCAGGTGTAGCTTGTGCCAGAAAATGAAAAGCACCATTATTGTACTTTTCATAAGCGAGTTGAACACACTCATGTTGCCATACTCTTAACATGACACTAGCTCAATTTGACTTAATCGGTTAAGAGCTTCTGACCACACGTTCAGTTTTGCTACAAGCAATGCCGCCTTATTTGTTGCATTTGAGTGCGGTTCATCTAGCAGTCTACGAAGCTCCCTTGAGCGTTTCATAAGCGTTTTATACTCTTTGATCTCCTCTAGTGTGATTGTGAGCTCTGCCTCTATATCAGACTTTTCTCGTTGTAGGGTTGTGTACATTGGTGTCGATTTTAAGCTAGCGTTGGCTACCCTCGAGCTTCGTGCCCGCTTGTCCTTAAGTTCAAACTTTGTCTCATGAAAAGCACTGGTTTTTGAGTAAACCTTGTTGTGCTTTGAACCTCGACTTACTGCAAGTCCCGCCTTTTCGAGCTTATCTAATTGCCTTGCGACAAATTGACGAGCGTTAGAGACACTGCCATAGGCATCAGAAACACTTTGTATGTGTTTACGTATCTCCGACACGCAAAAGTTACTTATCGTAGGGTGAGTAATGGCTTCATATACATCACGATTAATTTGATAGGTTTTGGTCATAAGAGCACCGTCAAAACAGAAACGATGCGGATTATAGTCCGTGGATATATTTGCATCAAGAGTGGATAGTCTTTGATTTTGAGAGCTACATAAAATGAAAGACTTAGCGAAGCAGTTTGGTGACAATCTACGTAAAAAGCGTTTGAGTAAATCCATTGCACAGGAAAAACTGGCATTGATGGCGCAGATAGATCGAAGTTACATTGGTCGAGTCGAACGTGGTGAAGTCAACATTACTCTCGAGAAAGCTTATACGTTGGCGTCAGTGCTGGAGTGCGATGTTAGAGAACTATTGCCATAAAGTCAGCTAATTACCGTCGCATAGATAAGGCCAAGCCCCCACAGGCTAACGCGCAAACTAACAAAAATGAAGTAGTAGCTTAACCTGTTAATATAAATCCTACTCCGAATACCAAACATGTTTGTTGTACATGTTAGCGATGATTTGGACAGAAACGCGACACATCCTTTCGTTTCTAACATGCTTCATCTAGCGGTTATTCTCATGATCGTGAGGATCTCCTGCCGCGAGTAAATAACTCAAAACATTCGACCAAGTCGCGTAAACCGGCTTTGCAACGCATTGAATGAGATTCTCTTTTTCAATGGAATGACGATAATTTTGTGGAAGACTTGGAGTTCGTAATGGAGCAAAAGCGAGTCTTAAAAAAGGAGGGAGGTAAGTTAGGTTATTCAAAGAACATATCAGCCTGAAACTGAACCTTCTTGTTATGCACTCACCTGGCTTCCGACCAAGAGTAGAATCTACTTCCAGAGATCGAGATACTGCGCTCTTTCAGTTGTATAAGGATTTCTGCCTTGGAGGTGTTTTAATCAATGAGGGTCAATATATAAGCTGTGTGCTCATCGAGTTTGGATTTCACCTTCTGGCCCTTCTGGCGACACAGACGAGTTATATCCGATACAATGACGCTTTGTTGAGAGTTGATGAGGGAAGATAACTTCCGCTCACTAAGTTCTGTCTTGGTGGCAGGCACATGTTCTTAGATCCAATCTGATATTTGTATGCCATGTTTAACGGCGTACGCCGTGATAGTTTCTCTTTGAGATTCGCCATCGGCTCTTTGTGAATCTGATACTCGAATGTAGCCAATCATGCCTGCCCCAAGGTGAAGAGTTAATTGTTCATGGACGGTTATTTGTTGTTTAGGTAGTCCAATACAACTTCATGGTGATCTTTGGTCTTAAACTTGTTAAACACATGCTCAAGTTTGCCAGACTCATCAATCAGGAAGCTTGTTCTTATAACGCCCATATTTTCACGGCCCATGAACTTCTTGAGTTGCCAAACACCGTATTTCTCACAAACTTCGTGTTCTTCATCAGCTAGTAGAGTGAAGTTCAGTTCTTGCTTGTTGATAAAGTTCGTCAGTTTTTTGGGAGTGTCTGGGCTGACACCAAGAACCACAACATTGTGGGCATCTAGTTCAGCTTTTGTATCACGTAGCCCCTGAGCCTGAACCGTGCAGCCTGGCGTTGAGGCTCGTGGATAGAAGTAGAGCAGCACCTTTTTTCCTTGAAGCTCTGATAGTGTCACTGGGTTGCTGTCTTGGTCATTAAGCGTAAAATTTGGTGCAGTTTGTCCGGCTTCAATTGCCATTGTCTTGTCCTTACTTTCTTTATTTGAACTATTTGCGGATAGGTGTGGTGAGCTACATCCGGTCTAGAGCACTTTTATAATGTTAGAGTGTGCATTTTTACCGATAGCTAACCGTCCTGTCTAGTGATTACTCCAGACAGGATAAGGTTGGGTGGCAGTGCTAAATACTACTTTGGTTTTCTAAATGGGTGTGCAACCACATTGTCTAAACGAGCCGAGACGATTTTATCCATAGCTTTTTCTCGCTGGCTCTCATGCAGCATATCCATAAGCTCTTGAACTACTTTTACGTGAATGGCTGCTTGAGCGGCCAAAGCCTCCTTATGGCTTTGAGCCTCAGCGTAATATTCTTTTTTCTTCTTATCGGCTTGAGTTCGTTCGCCTTTGAGCGTTTTTATTTCCTTTTGAAGCACTTCAATAGGGGAGTCTGTAGCCTCATCTTGAGCAACTTGCACTTCCAATGATTTGTTTTTTATCATCAGAACGACATCACTATGCCTTCTGAGTGCGCCAGCGGAAAGCCCTGCTTCTTTTTCAACATTGCTGTTGTTGATTTTGAGCTTGCCTTTTCGTGCCTTATTACGCAGTTCTTTTGATGTTAACTTTGCTACATCGCCGCTCAACAGTCTTTCTAATGCTTCGATTAGATTCTTTTTGGTGGTCTGTGACATTATGAAACAACTCCGAATGGGATGAGTAACTCTCTAACTTCATTTGGAAAAGCAACAGGCTCATAGTCGATACCTAAATCACCCATAATACGTTCAGCCGCTTGAATTTTAATGTAAGATTCAGAGGCCGTTTGAGGGGTGAGTTCATTATTTTCAATATCGTAAAGCATGTGAATTTCAGCTTCTTTACGCTTTGCTTCAGCAAATACGGCATCCACGATGTAGTCATTCTTGCAATCTACACATTCTATTAGGTTAACAAGCGTTCTTAGCCCGCAAGTGGTCGAGGTGCAATATATCCCTGGCGCAACCGCATGAAGGTGTAGGTTTTGATTTCGAATTTGCTTTTTCCAATAATTAAGAGAAAGCATGTCATTATCCACCTTGTCTTTGAATAAGTTACGGTTGGTTTTGGTCATGCTTTTTGCAAACTCTTTGCCTTTACCGCCTGCAACTCTCTCCTTGTTTGCCAATTTCTCATATATGCTTAAGTAGACACGGGCTTTCTGGTCGATCCGTTCTTCATCAATTTCATTCGCAAGTGTCTTTTTCTTTTGTCTGATTTTTTGAAACTTACTGGCATTTTTAGCGTAGTGCCGCGTCATTGCCATAGACACATGACTAAATTGCTGTTTGAGTTGCGGGTAGTTACAAAGCTCATAACCAATTAAGTAGTAAGCAAAAGAGCGGCGAAGTTGGTGTGGCGTAAACTCGTAATTGCTACCCAATTCAAACGACAAATTGGGGTCGGATACTTTCAGGTCAACAATGTCTTCATTGGTTAGCGCAAGCTCTTCACCCATAGCGTCTTTAAACCAAGCTATAGAGTGTTTACTTATTCCTTTTTTGCTTGTTTCACTGAAATCCTCTTTTATCTTATGGAAGAAGGATTTTGAGCCAGAGTGGCGATTTCTAAGTGGCGTGTGCAACGCTTGAAGAACTTCATAAGCTTTCATGCCAATCTCAGTGGTAACAAACTCATCTTGTATTGATTGAGAGCCTTTGTTGGTTTTTGATAAGTCAGCATGGATAACATATATATTCTGGCGTTCGATTCTGTCTTTAGTACAGCCCTGAGCGGTGTTCAGGTTATACATTTCATCGCCTCTCATTCCTGTTCGAGCCATTAATCCCCATAAGCAGCCACCATTGAGCGTTGTAAAAAGCACTTGAGCTTCGATTAGGTTGGTGATTGTCCAGTGCCCAATCGTTAGCTCTCGTTCGGTGTGGAAGTTATCAATGTAGCTGTTATGAATCTCTGGTTTATGGTGGTGAAGAAGCGTCAATACTTCATCTTCATTTGGAGAGTGCAGCGCGGTGAAGGCTTGTTGAAAAGCAAGTGTGCGCTTTTTGGAGTGAGTGTTCTTGGCTAAGTACCATATAATACCACCGTTTTTTTGTCTAGCTTCACCACTGACCAGATACTTGGCATAACCTGCATAGGCTTTTTCACAATAGGTGGCAATGTAATCTGCCAATTGCCCTAGTTCATGACGAAAAGCGTAAGCTGTATTTATCACCTCTTCTGACTTTTGAAGCCCTAGATAGTAGAGTCTTTGTGGAATAACGGTATATTGTTTTGCTTCTTTAAGAACTAAACCAAAATCCGAGGCGTTAAGTTTTTTATTTAGGCCAACCTCAAATGGCAAGCCTTTGGCTTCCACATAAAGGCGATTTAACCCAGCGTAAATTTTATCTCTTTCAAAGTCAATATCGGTAAAGCCTGTTAGTGCCCAAGTTTCGAGACGGTCAAAGTCAAGCGCAGATAGCGTGTTAAGCCCCTCATTTAATAGCGGATTGATGACTTTTTTTAGGTTAGTTAACGCATTATAAAGAGTGCCAAAGGAGTGGTCATGAGGTGAAAGCCACATCATTTTAAGAAGGAGAGCTTTAAGCTCATTTTTTAGATTGCGCTCAATCACTCTACCATCGTTCGTAAAATCTAGTGTTAGGGTTTTCTTTGCTTGCGGGTCAATATAAGGCTGCAAGTTTCTCCATGCCTCATCATCGCCAATTTTACCTAATGATTTACCTGTTACCGTAAAGCCTATCTCAAGGGCTTCGAGCTCTTCCCAATCGCCGCGCTCAATCGCTGGCTTTAATACATCGATTAAGTAATTGGCATGAACGCCAACATTTTGTTGCGCTTTAAGAAGCTTGTTTTGGTGCTCTAGGTCAAAGGGTTTTATCATGTGAGCCTCCGTAACTATAGGGATAGAATCGCATGGTCGATGGACACTCGTGGGTGACGACCTTGGGTATTAAATTTGTTCATGGCTTCATCGAATACATCGTCGCTTGCTCCATCGAGCGTAAACTCAAACTGCTCGATTTTTTCAAGAGCCTCTCCTTTCGAATCAGGGAACATATCCAGCCCTTCCTTTAAAACATCGATGTATGAAATAAGCTTGTAAATGGCGTCAACCTCATCTACCGCTTTGGCGGATTGGCACTTGTGACACATATCAAACTCGGCGCAAGGCAAGTCTATGCCTAGCGCATAGTTCGTTTCACGTTGTGTATTCTTACCATCAACAATGACTTGCTTACCATTGCAGGCGATTCCATTGGGGTTGGTTTTACGTTTTAGCTCACCTTCCTCGTATGTCAGCATAGGAATACCACGCCTTTTAGCTACAGCGTCTTTTGCTTGCTCTAAGTTATTGTCAAAGAGATTTTCGATGACTTCTATACTCTGAGAGATAATGACTTTATTGAGGGATGGAAGCCCGTTGATGTAACTTCTCTCTATGGTTTCTTGTTTGTTTTGGAGCAAGCTTTGAACGGCTTGAATACCTCCCTCGGCATAAGCTTGGTTGCTGTTCATTTCTCGCCAGCGACTTGATTGAAGAGATAAATAGTAATGGTTGGGTTCAACAGACCATCTTCTCATTAGACTTGCTGAAATAGGGCTGATGCCTTCCCAATCTGAAGGAACACTACGGGAAGTCTTTGTTAAAAGCAGCCGTTCGTATTTCTTAGGCTGTTTGTCTGCTTTTTCTGTCGCATATTGTTCAATATCTTTGATTAACGCTAAATCAGAAGCAGGGACTTTGAAGGATCCTGTTTCGCTATGTCTATAGTAAAAAGAAACGGTAACGTTGCCATCACTATCTTTTTCTGAGTAGGTGAGTGGAAGTAAAATTCCTTTGAGCGGTAAGTCTGTGTAACAAGATAAAATGCAGTACGCACTGTTGCTCGCCCCTTGTTCTGCCCTATTTTTGGAAGCTGCCTGCACATCCTTATGAACAACATTGCGACCTAAGTGATTCACGACCTTCTTTAATGAGATGTACTGTTGGTTTCGATAGGCGTAAAACAACTCTTTAAACCAAGGCAGGCTACCAGCCCTATAGGGCGATAACAGGTGCAATTGGTTAACGAGTTGTTTATTTAGCTCTCTCAAATCAAACGAACCATTGACTTCAGAGTGATTATTGAGAGTAAAAAGCAGCTCTGAGCCGTCTTCACCACTGCCGTAGAGTTTGGATAATCGTTCTAGTAGCTTTATAAACTTCACGCCATCGCGCTTATTGACGTCAAAGAGCTCACCCACTAGCAGAGCATCGACTTCACTGTTGGCGCGAGGCTTATGGCTTGAGACTTTGACTACTTGCAGGCTCTTATCTCGCGCTTCTGCATGAACATGAATTGGGTGAGCAATGTTTCGAATGTTGCTGTCGTTCAGTGATGTGAAAAAACACATTAAATGATAGGCAGCGCCCATCGTAAGGTTAAAGGCAGAGCCAGTATTAACAGTGGTGCCACTTTTACCTCGACCTCTAGCTGCCAATGATGTCGGGATGTGAACGGTTTCCTCTTGCAAACCAAGGCTAATGATAAGAGGCAGTGTTTCGGGTAAAGGAATATTGCTTTCTTTAGCCGCAATGAGCTGTGGCGCAAGAGTGAAAAATAAAGTCTCTAATCGTGTGACCAGTAACTCTTCTTCATCTGAGTACCCCTTAAATGGCGTTTTTTCTCCAGTAAACCCTCGGTGGTTTCTCGCCCAATCGGAAATAGGCAAACCGCACCATTCAAGGGCACTACGAAGGAATGAAAGCATTGTTGGAACGGTGGATTCTTTAATCCCTAACTCATCACCGTGATTGTATTCCCATAGCCGTTTTGAAGGGGTAAACATCTTTATACGATGCCTTAATTCGCCATCGTTGCCAGCATACTTCAAATAGCCGTTTTCGGTAAATGGGTTAACATTTATGGCATCACAAAAAGCCAGATAGCTGCGCAAGTTCTCGTAGTTTGAGCTGGCGGTGTGTGCTGAATTGCCATTGTTGACATATTGTTTAGCTTTTTTGCAAAAAGATCGGATAAATACAGCTCGACTGTTTATCTTTTCGTTTTCTTTGCTCCCCCCTAAATGCAATAGGTGAGAAACATCGAACTGCCGTACTTGGTTTGATTTATTATCTTTATAAGGAATCTCAAAACTCAAGGGAACAATATTTTGATTGTTTCGTAGATGCTTGACGGCTTTGGACTGTTTTGCGATTTTGCTTTTTGCCATTACGACCAACCTCCGTTTATTTTGCGGTTTTTGGCTTTAGCCGTGTTGATTTGGTCGTCTAGCTTATTCATGTACTGAATGTACTTTTCGGTGGTCGATGTGCTGGCGTGTCCCATCAATTCCGCTAACTCACCCATAAGATAGTTGTAGCTAACATTACGCTCTTTTGATTCTTCCCAAAGCCAGTGAGTCGCAAAGGTAGAACGTAAATCATGAATTCTGTAGTACCAAGAAGAGTCCACTACCCGAATCTGCTTTCTAAGGTTTGAAAAGTGTGTTTCTAACGTATTAGCCGAGTAAGGCACACCTTTGTTTGAGAGAAATAGGTACGCAACGGTATCTATTTCGTTGCCTGCCTGAATAAGCTCATTGCGCTTATTTAGGTTTTTAAGTTGCGTGTGACTTTCTTTGTGTATCTCTAGCTCTTCGTACAGCTCTATAGGGATTTCTACGGTACGCTCTTTACTACCTTTAGTGTGGGTAATTTTGATTGGCACAGCATCTAAATCTCTGTAGTCAGCGTTTCCGATGTCATGAGCGGGGAAGTGAATGGCTTCATCTATTCTAAGTCCTGCTTCGACACATAGGCGAAAGATGAGTTTTGTCGTCTTTGGGAGTGACGTTATATGCTCATTAAATAAGGCTTTGTGCCCGGGGTGCATGGGCTTGAGTTTTTTATGAGCAGGCGTATTTTGTTTTTTAGGAAACATCTTCATGATATTGGAAGTTTCATAAGTACGCTGTGAGCCAGATTTTGTGTGAGCCAGAATATCGTGTTGGTTTAACTCCTGATGAACTGTTTCTGTGGTGTAGTGCGTAACGATATTTTCATCGTTATTTTTGATGTAGCCGTTTTTTTGCATCCACTTATAGAATCCAATTACCACACCCATATAGGTGCGAGCGGTAGATAAACTAAAAGCCTCGTTGCCATTGGAGCCTTCAATATCATTGCAGTTAGCAAGCAGGAACTCAGCAAATTGCCAGGGAGCACCTTCTTCTTCGTACTTCGATAGGGTTTTATACGTTAGATACTCAGGTGGTATTTCATGACCATCTTCATCAACTTGAGAGCGGTGAGTCGAATCCAAATAACGAGTGAAAGCTAGCAAACCCTTTGCGATTGAACCTGTGTCTTTTACAGCCGCTTCACCACGCAATTTAGATACTAGATAAAGAGACTGTGGATAAACCACTCTACCGTCAGGAGCAACGATGATATCGGTTTTCTTTATGCGTGATTTTAGATTGGAAGGAGAGAGGTAGGGAGAGTATGTCACTTCCCCTGATTCAGTATCGGTATTTGTAGAGATTCTGAGCTTTGCCAATGTATCGACCTCGACAGAAAGAAGTCGGAAGTCATCATAAGCATCAGAACACTTTTCTTCATACGTTTCTATCACAAAACAATCCTCGATATGCTACCCACATATCAAAGATAGGTTTGTCATAAAAATATATCAAGGTTTTTTGTCATGAAAAATTTCCAAGGGTAAACTTCTTCTCGCCCCAAACACCGAATTGGTCTGCAACGGCATGGTCTTCATCTGAGAGAAGCGTAAAGTTAAGTTCATCACGCTCAATAAATTTACCTAGACGTTTTACTGGGTCAATACTGACACCCAATACCACAACGTTGTGAGCGTCAAGCTCGGCTTTAACGTCACGTAGCCCCTGAGCTTGCACGGTGCAACCCGGTGTCATAGCTTTAGGGTAAAAGTAAAACAGGACTTTCTTACCTTTGAAGTCTTGTAGTGTGACGGTGTTGCCGTCTTGGTCGAGCAAAGAAAAGTTTGGAGCTGGTGCGCCCGCAGTCAACGTGTTCATTAAAATTCCTTTGAAGCTGAATGGTGTTATTGTTTTATTTACTACCGCTGATGAAGTTCAGCGAGCCTTTTACTGATAAGCGTTGACACAAAGAGTCGAACTCTTCTTGTAACTGCATCAAGTTGCAATTTTCTTCTACGTTAGCAGTTAGAGCGATCTGGAATTGATCGACTTCTGTGCCCGCACGCTCTTTGACAATAGTTTGCGCGCTTAATGAAGCCAGACCGATCTGTTTATCGGCGAAAAACTGGGTAAATTGTTCAGTGAGTCCAATGCGGTCTTCTGATTCAATAAACACTTCAACAGTATATTGATTCGGTAAGGCGTCGTGTTTGGATGTACGTTTCATCATCGTAATGAGATCATGTTCTTGCCCTAAAAGTGGCAAGGTAGTCTCAACTCTTGTGATGTAACTGGGGGTGCCGGATATCAGCATTATGAGAGTAAATTCATTACCAAACATGGCAATGCGACTATCGATGATGTTACATCCGGCTTGTGCGACCAGATGTACGACTTCATTACAAATCCCTGGGCGGTCAGTACCAACGGCGGTAATCACTAAATACTGATTCATGGTGTCACTCTAAAGTCCTTATTTGATGATATGGTAGCACAGCTAACGGTAAAGCTCTTGTGATAGATGTAACCGAATACCGACAAATTTAAGGGGAATAAGTTTATCAGCCAGAAAATTGACCTGTTGATGACACCTCGAAATAGTAATAGCGCACCTTATACGTGCCTCATATCTGAAATCTGATAATTATTCATTCACTTCTTGCGGGGATCGTTTTTAATCTCTTGTGTTTATCAATAGCATTACAGTACCATGCAAGAAGTATCAATTTAGGGAGATCACCATGTTTTCAGGAAGTATTGTTGCCTTATTAACCCCATTCACTCCAGACGGCGAAGTGGACTTCGTTAGCTTACGAAAGCTAGTTGAGTATCATATTGAAGCTGGTACAGACGGTATTGTTGCTGTCGGTACAACAGGTGAGTCTGCAACACTAACTGTTGAAGAACATGTCAAGGTCGTCGCAAAGACGGTTGAGTTTGCTGAAGGTCGTCTACCAATTATTGCTGGTACAGGTGCAAATGCGACGCACGAAGCGATTACATTTAGTCGCTTATTTAATAATGTTGGTATTGCGGGTTGTCTGAGTGTGACACCGTATTACAACAAGCCAACGCAAGAAGGCATGTATCAGCATTATAAAGCGATTTCCGAAGAGACAGACATTCCACAAATCTTGTACAACGTACCTGGTCGTACAGGTGTGGATCTACTACCAGAGACGGTTGCACGTTTATCTGAGATTTCAAATATTGTTGCACTTAAAGATGCGACAGGTGATTTATCACGAGTTCAAATTCATCGTGAACTTTGTGGCGAAGATTTTATCTTACTAAGTGGTGATGATTCGACAGGGCTTGATTTCATCAAGCAAGGCGGCACTGGTGTGATTTCCGTAACGAACAACATTGCAGCGGCAGACATGGCAAAAATGATGAAGCTGGCTCTAGAAGGTAAATTCGAAGAAGCTGAAATCATCAATCAACGTCTTATGCCTTTGCATAAAAATCTGTTTGTAGAATCTAGCCCGATTCCTGTGAAGTGGGCTGCGCATAAAATGGGTTTGATTGACAACGGAGATTTACGTTTACCTCTTGTTGAACTATCCGAGCAAGCAAAACCTATTGTTGCTCAAGCTCTAACAGAAGCTTGTATTTACTAATAGAACATTAAGAGGAGTGAACTATCGCTCCTCTTATTAAGGGAGTATCAATGAAATTTTCTCGTCAGCTAGCGGTATCGTCGTTAGCTGTTATTGTTTTAGCCGCATGTTCGAGTGACCCTAACACTCGTCGCGAAGCAAAAGATGACTTTAACTACCTAGATGCACCACCGCTAGAAAGTTGGACGCTACCGGAAGATGCCACGCCTCAGTTCTATCCAAATTATGAAATTCCTAAAGGGGATTACTCGGGTGGCATTGGCCGTGAGGTTGATATTCGTCCGCCTCAACAAGTTTTAGAGCTTATCCCTGGTGCTCGAGTAGAAAGACAAGGCTCCGACGTAACACTGTGGCTGCTACAAAAAGATGAGATGGATAAAGTATGGTCAACGGTCAAGACCATGCTAGCTGAAATCAACGTCAAAGCACGAAAAGAAACCGATGACTTTATCGAAACCGACTGGGTGTCTTGGGTTTCTGAAGATGAGGACGTTGAGATTGGTAGCCGTTACGAGATAAGCCGTTTCGAAGCAAACAATCGTTATGGTTTCAAAATGAAGCTGATCGATTGGCGTGAGGGTGGAAAAGATAAACCAGTAACTCGTGTTAACGAAGAGCGTTACAACACATTGATGACCAATTTGGTAACTGCTCGCTATGACAGAGACCTTCGTGAAGAAGCGGCTCGTCGAGCTCAAGAGTTGGTCAAGTCTATCCCGATTAGCATGGGTACGGACAGAAGTGGTCTGCCAGTCATCATTGCACGTACACCGTATAATGTAATGTGGCAAGAGATCCCAGAGCTGCTGCCTAAGATGGGCTTCACCATTGAAGAGCGTAACCAGTCTCAAGGTACTGCAAAAGCCAAATACGCTGCACCGGATGACGCATTCTGGAATGACGTTGGCTTGAAGCCAATTGATCTAGAACCGGGTGAATATACCTTCCTATTCGGTGATTTAGGGAACCGTACTTCGATTAATGTTACGGATAAAGACGGTAAGCCAGTAGCAGAGAACCTGCTCCGCTCCCTAGAACCGTTGATATCGACAGTGATCAAGAAAGACTGAAACAAAAAAGGACCGTTAAGGTCCTTTTTTTATGTCTTCGTCATCATCGCCATATTTTTGTTTATCTAACTCATTGAGGCGGTCAAGTTCATGTTTACGTGAACGGACGTTATCTTCTTGGTTGAACTTCATATTGGCGGTGTGTTTCAGTGCTGCAATGTTGCCAATCACAACGGCTACAACAACAATAATGATAACCCACGGGTTAAATAGCCATTCAATCATACTTCACTCTCAACGTTGTATATTTGTTATATATTGATTGTAGATGTAATCAAGTTGAGAAAGTATGGCACGTTGTCCCAAAATCTCTGATTGCTCTAAAGTTTCTTGAAGCAATGTGATGGAAAGTTGGCTAAGACATTGTTCTGCCGTGGCATGGTGGCTGATATGCCAGGGTTCAAAGGCTACTCCGCCACGATCTTGCTGATAAGGAAAGCGGAAACCACACCGGCTAGCATTGTTTTTTAGCCATTGATAGAAGGGTACTTGATGACCTTGTGTATATTCCCAAGGCTCTAAGGCGAGAGAAGTGTCAACAGGTAACAAGTTACCTGCATAGACATCAAAATCGGTACCCCAGTGATGGCGGCTTGCACCGGGTAAAGCACTCCAACGCAAAATTGCTCGAACCTTTTGCTCATCAGACAGTGAGGCAGTATCCATGGGGTGGCTATCATCGTCTAGAATTGGCTTATCCCCTGACATTTTGTTGTTCCAAATACCAAGTTGACGCTCGAAACTTCGAAATCCACTGGCGATATACAGTTGAAATCCATCGGATGAAGCAGCTTGAATCAGAGCGTGCAAATCTTGCCTAACTTGCTGATGCACAAGAAACGCTTTGTTTCCAACTTGAAGTGGAACTAGCTCACATTCACTTTGACCAACAAGCTGCTTTCTATCCATATCTATTTACCCAAAAGATTAAACAGAGTTTTCTCGTACATATCGGTGAGCTTTTCAAGGTCAGCAATGTTTACACATTCGTTTACCTTGTGAATGGTTGCGTTAACAGGACCAAGCTCTACTACTTGAGTGCCCATGCGTGCAATAAAGCGGCCGTCGGATGTACCACCCGTCGTTAGAAGCTCAGGTTTCTTATGGTTGACCTCTTCCACGGCATCGACTACTGCATCCAGTAATTCACCTCTATCCGTTAAGAACGGATGACCACTTAATGTCCATTTTAACTCGTAATCCAACCCATGAAGGTCAAGTGTCGAATGTACGCGTTGTTTGATGTCTTCGTCGGTCAGTTCAGTACTGAAACGGAAGTTGAACTGCACATCGAATTCACCAGGAATCACATTAGTTGCACCGGTGCCAGAATGTAGATTGGGGATCTGGAAGCTGGTTGGAGGAAAGAAGTCGTTACCTTCATCCCACTTTGTTGCAGCAAGCTCTGCCAATGCAGGAAGCGCTTGATGCACTGGGTTGTTTGCTAGGTGAGGGTAAGCAACATGACCTTGTATGCCTTTTACTTTCAAATCACCAGTGATAGAACCACGACGGCCATTTTTAACCACATCGCCAACCGCTAGTGTACTTGAAGGTTCTCCTACAATACACATGTCGATCAGCTCGTTACGCTCCATCAAGGTATCGACCACTCGGGTAGTCCCGTTAATAAATGGGCCTTCTTCATCAGAGGTGATCAAGAAAGCAATGGAGCCCGTGTGGTTTGGGTTCTGTTCTATAAATCGTTCTACCGCAACAATCATACAGGCTAGCGAGCCTTTCATATCTGCTGCACCACGTCCATGAAGATGACCATCAATGATTGTTGGTTCAAATGGTGGGGTATGCCATTGTTCTTTTGGCCCAGCTGGTACAACATCGGTATGGCCAGCAAAGGCGAATAGCGGCGCTTCACTGCCTTTGCGAGCCCAGAAGTTGGTGGTGTCTTCAAACACCATCACTTCGATCTCAAAACCGAGTTTTTCTAGGCGTTCAATCATTACCTTTTGGCAATCTGCATCTTCCGGTGTTACTGATTCGCGACTAATTAAATCTTTTGCGAGTGCCAATACGGGGCTGTCTGTCATCCTTGATGATCCTTGTACTTATCGTTAATTCGAATTATGCGTTGAAAATCTGTTGGTATTGATCAGCTTTGAAGCCAATGTGTTTGCTGCCGTCAATATCGACAATAGGACGTTTAATCATGGCAGGATGCTCAACAAGTAGTGAGATCGCAGAGTCTTCATTAAGTGTGTCTTTTTGCTCTTGTGAGAGCTGGCGGTATGTCGTGCCGCGTTTGTTTAGTACTTGTTCCCAACCTAGAGCATCACAAAACTCGCGAACCATTTGCTCTGAAATACCATTTTTACGATAGTCGTGAAATGTGTACTCCACGTCATTAGCTTCGAGCCACTTTTTAGCTTTTTTAATTGTGTCGCAGTTAGGGATCCCAAACATGGTGATCGACATATTGACTTCCTTTCTATAATTGACTTGCCGACTAGGCAATTTTGTTTTCAAGCATCCTATCAAGAACTCTCCTTATAAACAAAAACTTGTTCTCTATCACACTTGGTCTGATCTGATTGTTCTGAACAGATGGCGCAAAAACAACAGAAAAGCCAGCTAAATTAACCGATATTGATGAAAAGTTACAAAATCTGAATTGTTGATATCACGCGGATTATCGAGAAATTGATCAAGCGCAACACCATCTTGTTGAAATCCAATATATTGGAAATGCACATAAATAGGAGGTGTCAATGGAACTGAGTCCTGTTTTTGCACGTCGTCTCTATCTCGCATTGCTTGTTGAGAGCATCGAGAGACCGAATGTGCCAAAACTTATCGAAAAAACGGGGTGGCCTCGCCGAACAATTCAAGATGTAATCAAGGCGCTACCTGGTATCGGCATTGAGCTCATGTTTGTTCAAGATGGGCGTAGACACAATGATGGTTATTACCAGTTATCTGACTGGGGACCATTCGACAGCCAATGGGTGATTGAACGCCAAAATGACATCGAGTCAACTCTTGGCGTTTAAGCAGCATATCGTTGTTGAGTGTGAATTAAGTATCAGCCGTGTGCATATGGATGATAAATGAGGCCAGAGTGAAGACTCTGGCTTTATTTTTTACAGCGGTACGCGCTACCTATCAAGGTTACCGATGTTTGAAAGTCGAGAGGGGATAGCAAAAGTACAGTATCTGCTTCCAACTCACTTGCATGATTCTTTATGTCATTCATTGCGCCACGGGCCAGTGCATCATTGCCATAAAAAATAGAGCTATACCAGCGTCCTTCTGAACCAGTGATGTCGCCTTTCCAAGCGCAAGACGAGACATCCATAGTAGCATCCAGTCTTACCTCAACACGTTCAGCTTGCGGTGATGAAAGTTGATTGGCCGGTGTTGAGCAGCCTTGCAACACAACCAGTGCGGTGATAGCACCGAGACTACGTTTAGTTAAGAGCAACATAAGCAATAAAACCTATCCAGCTAAATACCAACAACATCCAAGGTAAACGGGTAGAGCCTACCTCCTGAACTTGAATGTCTTGTGTTTGATTGTCTGCTTCAACGTGGTCACGTTGCTGCTTATCTCTTTTCTGTTTTTTTAGCGCTTTATCTGCCTGACGTTTTTTTTCTTTCTGCTGTTTTTTAAATTGCGCGATGCCTTTTTCAATTCCTTGAGCGATCAATTTAGTCTGTTCTTTTGTTTGACCAGGCTTTTGGGTTGATTTCGCTATGCGCATTGCTTCTTGCTGCGTTTCTACAGAAGGCGCACTTTTGTTGGTTTTCATACTCATCCTAACTCAAAATTTGCTGCATTTTATCATAACCAAGAGTTTGAACTTGAATCATTGCGCCATTAACACCATATAGTTTGATATTAGTTAGAATTTGAGACGTATTATGCGCTATGGCATAGAACAATATGACCAGCACGGAATCCTCAAAGCGCCAATTTGGCTCTGGTTAGGGTGGGCGTTCCTGACACGTGCTTGGGTGGTATTTATTGTTGCTGGTGCGAGTCGCCAAGAAGGAAGTCAAATTCTCGAGTATGTTTACCCAAACCACACTATGCTTTACCTCGGATTGGCCATGGGGCTACCGATTGTTGTAGGAATGTGGCTAATGGGATTGCGTAAAGCGGATACAGACAAAATCAATCGCTCTGTTAGCTATTTAAGAGGCACTTCTATTCTCGTGGTGCTAATGCAGCTAGGACATACTGTCTACTTAGTCAGCTTACAGCACTGGCAGTTTACCTGGACCAACGCGATGACACTGGTATTGCTGTGCTGGTTTGCTATTTATTTGGTAAATAGTCGCTATGTGATAGATTGCTTAGCGATGCCAAGAAAAATCAATACAGTTACTGATCAAGGTCATACTACGAGTAACTAGTTAAAAATACACTGTGCAAAAACAGAGGAAAGATCAATGTCATTACCACAAAGTGCGATAACGCCTGATGCTGAACCATTTGCGTTGTACATGCAGTTAAAAGTGAATCAAAACCCTCAGCAAGTGCTAAGTGCACTGCAAGCATTACCACAGTTAGTAAAAGAGCTTAATGAGTCTCAACCTGGTGCTGAACTGACTTCATCAGTAGCATTCTCTCACTCATTCTGGACACAGTTTGAACAGGCGATGCCGCCAGAACTGAAAGCGTTCCCAGAACTAGGTGAAGGTGATATTCACGCTCCATCGACTGAGGTAGATGTATTAGTGCATTGTCACTCTAAGCGTCATGACCTGCATTTTTATGTGTTGCGTAAACTCATGGGTCAGATTGCTGAGGACGTAACTGTTGTGGATGAGACCTACGGCTATCGCTTTATGGATGCTCGTGATATGACCGACTTTATTGATGGCACTGAAAACCCGAAAGGTGAGCAGCGTGGTGAAGTCGCATTAGTTGCTGATGGTGAGTTTGCTTCTGGAAGTTACGTGATGGTGCAACGTTTTGAACATAATCTGCCAGCGTGGAACCGCCTTAATGTTGCAGCACAAGAAAAAGTAATTGGTCGTACCAAGCCTGATTCTATAGAGCTGGATGATGTCCCTGCCGCATCTCACGTGGGGCGTGTAGACATCAAAGAGGAAGGCAAAGGACTTAAAATTGTTCGTCACAGCTTACCGTATGGTACGGTAAGTGGCGCTCATGGCTTACTGTTCATTGCTTATTGTCATACGGTACATAACTTCGATGCGATGCTTGAAAGCATGTACGGTGCAACCGATGGTAAAACTGACCAGTTGTTACGCTTTACCAAAGCGGTCACAGGGGCGTATTTCTTTGCGCCGTCGCAAGAGATGCTTGCCTCACTAAATATCGCAGCATAATCCATATCTTGGTTCCTAGGCGTTTGTACTAGGAACCTTCTCACTACCTTTTTTCCCTTCAGTTTTTTCTCATTTAGTCGATATCAAACTAACCCTCTTGTTTTCGGAACTTGTATGTCGATTACTGTTAATACCAATGTCAGTGCAATGATGGCGCAGAATCAACTGAATAAAGCGTCTCAGGCGTTGAATCAGTCGTTAGAGCGCCTGTCATCTGGCTATCGTATTAATAGTGCTAAGGATGATGCAGCTGGCCTACAAATTTCTAATCGATTAGAAGCTCAAATAAGTGGTTTAGGCGTAGCGCAGCGTAATGCAAATGATGGTATTTCCATCATGCAAACTGCGGAAGGCGCGATGAATGAAACCACATCAATCCTACAACGAATGCGAGATCTCTCGCTGCAATCTGCCAATGGTTCCAATTCGGCTCAAGATCGAAAGGCGCTGCAAGAAGAGTTTACCGCCCTTAATGATGAACTAAATCGAATCGCAGAAACCACCTCATTCGGTGGTAAAAGATTGCTCAATGGAAGCTTTGGTAAGGCCACGTTCCAAATAGGTGCGCAGGCAGGTGAGGCCATTCAAGTTGAACTAAAAAATATGCGTTCTGACCAACTGGAAATGGGCGGCGTTGCTTATCGTGCCAATAATGGCGTTTCTGAATCGTGGCTGGTGGATTCAAGTAATCGTAGCTTGAGTTTCAGTTATCAAGATGCTCAAGGTAGAACTCAGACTGACACGATAGAGCTTAAAGTTGGCGATGATATTGAACAGGTTGCAACTTACATTAACGGGCAAACAGATACGATTTCAGCCTCAGTAAACGGGCAGGGGCAGTTACAATTGTTTGCAGACTCCCAGCAAGTCACCAGTAGCGTTACATTTTCTGGGAGCTTTGCTCAGGCTTTAGATATTGCGACACAAGGTATTGTGACGGTGGATAATTTGTCTATCGAAGCAGTAGGAGGTGCGCAAATGTCGGTGTCGGTGATCGATCAAGCTTTAAAGTATGTGGATGGTCATAGGGCTGAGTTGGGTGCGTACCAAAATAGGCTAGGTCATACCATTAATAATCTGGCAAATATGGAAGAGAATTTATCGTCTTCGAACAGCCGTATTAAAGATACTGACTATGCGAAAGAAACAACCGAAATGTTAAAGCAACAAATTCTTCAACAGGTTAGCACTACGATTTTGGCTCAAGCAAAACAGACTCCTAACCTAGCACTTACTCTTTTGCAGAGCTAAAAGCAAAATAGGTCGTACGACGGCTTGGCAGATAACTTTAGTTCTTTTTCCTACAAAACTTCACTTTTTATGTTTCTTATCACAATTCATGTCCAACCGCATAAAAAAAGTAACTTTCCATAAATAAACTTCTCAAGTCTTTCTTTTTGAAGACGATAAAGATAGTAACTTTGAGAGAACTACTTGGTTTTCCGAGACGTCGGAAACCGCTACACCGGAAAATCAATTGGAGAAACAACATGGCAGTGAATGTAAATACTAACG
>NZ_JAKGTN010000016.1:0-156638 GCF_021568915.1 Vibrio sp. McD22-P3 | reverse complement strand
ATTTTGAGTCTGATGGACCAACAGCTTACGTCATTCCACTAGCTGCGAGTGGTGTGACTGTTCTTTAGTATGACTGATTCACAACTCACGTCATTCCAGCGAAGGCTGGAATCTATTTGAGGCTTAGTGCGTGCGTTGAGAGGGCTCCTGCCTTCGCAGGAGTGACAACTTTTTTGAGAGTTATGCCTGATAACGCTATAGCATCCCCCTTTAATACCCACGCTCAAAATCCACCAAATTCTGCAACTGAAACCCATCACGCCAGCGCAAATAGTTCTCCGCAAAAATCTCGACTACTTGCTCAGGAAAGCTGATGGCAGCAATATGTGGGGTTACGGTGACATTTGGGTTGTGCCAGTAAGGGCACTCTTGAGAAATAGGCTCGTTGATAAATACGTCCAAGAAAGCATGGGCCAAGTGACCTTTATCCAGCGCACTAAGTAGGGCATTACTATCAACGGTTTGGCCTCTACCTACATTGAAGAACAAAGCATGACGACAGGCCGCAAAGAGTTGTTCATTGAACAGTCCATCTGTCGTCGGGGTGTTGGGCAAGGTATTGACGATAATATCCGCTTGCTCCAGCGCTTTTTCTGCTTCATTGATATGAAAAGTTTCTGCAAACGCACTTTGGCGAGGAGGAATGCCGGTGCGATTGACACCGATAGGCACAATACCCAGTACCTTGACGGAATTCGCCAGGTGACTACCAATCGCACCCGTACCAAAAATCACCATACGTTTGCCAATCAGCGATTGATAGCTGTGTGGCTGCCAGTCACGTTTTTGCTGCTGTTGTTTATAGAGATCGAAATGACGGAAGTAATTGATGGCGTAACCCAGCACATACTCACTGATCTGCTGACCAAAAATGCCTTTTACGTTAGTGAGTTTGTAGTCTTTACGCAGAGATTCGCCAAGTAAGGCATCAATGCCAGCATAGGTAGATTGAACCCACTGTAACTGCTCAGCACTATCGAGTTCGGAAGCAAGCTTTGGCGGCGCTGCCAGTACAATAGTGGCATTACTCAACTCAGAGATAATCTCCAAATCAGGCAGTTGTTTTGCTTCAAGCAGTGGCAGGTAGTGTTCATTGTTGTCCGTCACAAGTGCTAAGCGATGCTTTTGCGTCGTCATTTCTGGCTATTCCCTATCCGTTTGGTTACACTTCCGCAGACTATATTCACTACGGCAGAGCGACCATGTTAAAGAACCCTATTCAGGTACGTATCGAAAAATTTGAGCCTTGGCAGCATATCACTTTTATGACCTGTTTGTGCGAGCGTATGTACCCCAACTTCGCTATGTTCTGTGAGCAAACCGAGTTTGCTGAAGCGCGCGTGTACCGCAATATTTTGGATGCTGTATGGGAACTGCTGACGGTGAAAACCGCTAAAATCAACTTCGAAAAGCAGCTAGAAAAGCTAGAAGAGGTCATTCCGAACTCGGAAGATTTCGATATCTACGGCGTCTATCCAGCGATTGATGCGTGTTTTGCCTTATCGACTTTACTGCATGGTTTGCTAGATCGTGATTACTTACTGGAATCAACGCTTAAGATCAGTCAACAGTCTGTCGCGACTGTGGCTCAGCTTGAGCAAGCAGAAACCGGTGTGGAAATCACCAATGAGAACCAAAAAGAAAACGAAGCTGTGTGTGAAGAATGGGATGTTCAGTGGGCTATTTTCCGTCCACTACGTGATTGCACTGAGCGTGATATAGAGCTGATTAAAGATCTTCGCCTTGAGCTTAAGGAAGAGGGAGTCAGTAACATTGGTGTAAGTATCTAGCGTACGCCTTCAGGATAGAAAAGTACGTTCTCAGGTAAGTTTTCCACGACCCGCCTGAGAACGACCAAACTAAACTCAATACCTTCTCGTATTAATCAAAAAAACTCGTCTTGCCAAACAAGGTGATGTCGTAGCCGATATCAAAAGGGTAATCAAACACAGAGATGTACTGATTAGGCTGTTTTGTCTCGAGCAACAGCCCAACAATTAACAGCTGATTATCATAAAACGTATCGGCATACAGTGCTTGATTATCGGTGGCCACTGCAGGTTTTACCTCTCTCTGACTAATAAATAGCGTGTAAATCTCCGACCCTCGTTTACCCCAAAGCATGGTCTTATTAATGACCCTCCCGCTGGCTTTATTTTCAATATACACAGACAACACGCCCGAGCGGCATTTGCCTTTTTGCAAGTTGAGCTCACCATCATGAGTAAACCTATAGCTACATCCCAAGCCATTAACGAAGGGGTACAATAGCCAAACAACAGAAACCATTAGCAGCAAAGCAACGAAGCATTTTGATGTCGCTATTGTTCGCAGGTTGGCCATAGCATTGGTAGAGCGCATTCAGTATTCCTTACTATTCGAAGCTAAAATCTCGGTTCAGTGTTCAATTGGGACCAAGCGAATAATGCCATCTTCATCAGAAGTATCCCGAAAATACACCACATGACCCTCCGTCTCTTTAGAGAGGGCGTGTACCGTGTTATCTGGCAGAGAGAATGAGCCGACCAAAGTGGTGTTGCCACGCTTATAGGTGTGCATACTTGGCTTTATCGATGACACGTAAAAAATCACTAAAGCACAAAACAACAAGGCGGCATAAAGTGCCATTAAAGGCACCTTTTTTACTAACTCAAACCGAGTTGGTGTCGCAACTGTGTCGTTGGGTGAAGGGCATTCTTCGACTGACTGAGCGGCTAATTCAGAAGAGCTGGCGTCATTGTCACTAGCGCTTGCTGAACTTACGTTCACGCTGACAAAAGGCATGTCATTTGTGATCAAAATGACATTAGGGTCTAACCGAAAACCAATAGTTGGAACGGTTTCTAAGCACATCACTAAGCCAACTTTATCCAACGCTGTCCGAATATTTCGGATGGCGACATTGAGCGAATTAGCGACTACAATCTTGCCAGGCCAGCCAACGTCCAATAACTGTTGCTTGGTTAATGGGTGCCCTTGAGCATTGCAAAGAGCTTCTAGGATAAGTCGCTCACTGCTGTTTAATTTGGCGATAGTAAGCCCGTCTTCCGCCAGGTGACCATTATTCGGGTTCAAGGTTATATTTGTGGTTGGTGTCATGATTTAGCTTCTATTACTTGGGGACAGACACTCGGCTTCATAATAATCTAAGCCAGACATATCGATATAGCTGTCTTCAATAATGTTTACGTCACAGCTGAGCATAGGAACACTTAGGTGCTCCTTATTTTTGTCAAATGCTGCAATAAAGACACGGCCATTATTGTCAAAGTAGCTACTAATCGGGGCATCATTACTATAAAGCTTAGTTCCTAATGAAACCTCTTGCCTCAGCTTAAGCATGGTGTCGCGCCCTTTTTTAACGTGATAAGTGACTAAGGTGAGAGCGCCTTCACTTGGAATCGTATTTGCGACGGTATTGTCAAGGTAGACTCCATCAGGAATCGAGTCGGATTCGACTAAAACTCGATTTTGACTGTACGCAGAGGCTGAAGGGATGAGCGCAAAGCCATCCACGTTTGTTTTACCGGCATTTCTTATTTTTAACCCTTCCACATCGTCAACTCTGACTAATATATTGGTGTCGGATAGACGCCGAGTGGGAAGCGCGGTATTTTCAGCAACGACTAAGCCGCCTTTTACGGTGCCTCTAACCTGTGAGCCCGATTGAGAGTTGGAGTATTGCAGAGAATAATCGTTATATTCACTCTTGCTTGATAAAGACAAACTATGCCCAACAAGGCCCTTCTTATCATCTAAACTCAGAGAGCCTGATACGGAGCTACTGTCGCCGAACGGCATACCACTAGACAGTGAGGTACTCGCAGGGCGACCACTGCTGTGTGAGCGAGATAAGCTTACGCGCGATTTTCCCCAGTTGAGCGGTATCGAAAAATTCATTGAGAGTCGATTGTCGACGGAAAAGTCATTCTGACCACTATCTTTAGAATAGGCTTTTAGGGCGCTAACGGAGTATCGATAGTATTCATTACCAAATGAGTACCCTAAGCCAAAGCTTTGGAATTGTGCATTGTCTGATCCTCCCAGAGACTGAAATAGACTGACGCTTCCAAGTTGAAAAGGCAGGCTGCTACTCGCTGACGTAGAGAACTGATAGCCTTTTCTAACCGTATCGGCAATATGGCTACTATTGATATCTCGGTACCCATTTCCCAAAAAATGACTCAGAGAGGTCTGAAAATTCAGCGACCAGAATGGCAAGCTTTTGGTTAAGCTTGAATTGATTTTAGTCCCCGACTGACCCGTTGGTAGGTAAGTAGAATGTGCAGCCGATAAGCGAACACCACCTAATAGGTCGAAATTCATCGTACTAGCCACAGATAGGTTACTATAGTCGCGCTCGACAAAAAGCCCAGTAGTTAAAGATTGAGTATCCGTTAGGCCATAGATCAATTCTCCTCCTAAAAAGGCGTGTGAGTTGGTTCGTTGTAGCCCTGTAAATAAGCTATGTTCGCTAGTGCCTTGCTTTAGGACACTGAGTACCAATTGACTAGGAACTGAAAAAACCGCTTCACGTCCATCTTCTTCTTTAATACTGACCACGAAATCACTATTGGAACGAATGTTCATATCGTTAATAGTAAATTCGCCGGCCGCCACGTATTCGGTGTGAATCAGTTCGTCGTCTTGATAAACACGCACTTCGGCATTCGTTTCCGCATTGGCACGAATGGTCGTGGTGTCCGTCATTTGCCCTGATTGATACAAACGGCTATTACTGCTTAAGCTAACGCCTTGCATATCGACCGAGCCCATGACTGCTGTGCTTTGGCTTAGCTCACCAAACATAAACTTGCTGCGCAGTGAAGGAATATTGGTATATCCATAGAGATATCCATTGGACATTGTCGTCTCTTGATTCATCATAGAAGCCGAGAGGCTACTCTTGAAGCGAAACCGTCCCACATTGAATTGTGGGCTTGCTGACCCGTAAGCTCTGTAGTTATCGTCAAATCTAGTCGATATTCCAGCCGAATATGGCAGCATTAAGGCTGTGACACCATCATCATAATGAGCCAGAGCATACTGCTTTTCTGACAGCAAAAATCTGGAAGGGATGTTCATGGTTATTTCGAAACTGCCAAAATCAATATCCAAGCCAATTTCGCTGCTTAGCACACACGAGCCTTGTGTTAAGTTGATATCCGGTTTAATGCCGAACACACTTAGTTGCTGTTCTGAGAAGCATGGCGTGCTTTCTCCTTGCTCGTTGGTGTAGAAGCGGATGGATTCAAAATACTTTCGCCTTTTATTGACGGTAATTTTAAAGTCATAGTTACCATCAGGGATGTGATTAACCAAGCTGCCGAGAGAGGCATCTTTAGATATGCCATTAAGGAGAGAAAGATCAAAGCCTCCCGCGAAAGAAAGCAATGGAGAGGCAAGAAAGAACAAAACTAGGGAACGTGACATGGATAATATTTCTATAGCAATCGTTTATCTTTAGCAAGTAACCCAATGTCGTCGATATAATTTAATTCAAAAGAACGTTTGGGGTTAAAATTACTACTTTTAGTAAATGTAATCTCCTGATAAGGGGCAATCATTTGTACTACCATCGTCTCTTCTTTTCTTTGTTCAATAGAGATGAGCGTGATGTGTAATGGAGACTCATTTCTTACTGTAAAATCATCGCCTTGTTTGTTAATAACGAGTTTCTTTACTGCGTCTGCCATGGTTACTGTCGCAATGGATTTTGGCCTGATAAATAACTTGTAATGCATATCCAAGCTAGCAATGACATCAGATGGAGTATCTGACTGCTCTTTTATCGAGACTGCACTAAGAGTTCGATATGTTTCTACCTCATTAGAGTCCATTACTGACTCTAAATTATAGATTCTGAACCCTGAGCGACTATCTGCTTTAGATAGAATGATATTCGGAGTTATTATCGGCAGTTTCTCTTCATCAAAGTTGTCGTCTAATATAGAAAGCTGTACTAATGTCGCAGATTCAGAGTTGTTAACAATTTCACCTTGAAAGTATTTACTCCCTTCAATATAAACCACCCTAGCTCCGGGGATAGCAATGGCATAGCAAATACTTGGTAGCATTAGCATTAGTAATATATATTTTTTCATTTTTTACATCTCTATATCTTTGGAGTATATAAATACTCCAAAGATAGGTATTAAATAAGTATTATTGAATCTTTGCAGTAAAAGACATCACTTTTTCGACTTCTTTATTCGCAGTATGATTCCAGATAGCGTATTTTCTATGGTCAATATTCATAACTGATGTTAATGTAATAGTGTCAGCTTCAGCATAATTTTTCAGTCGAAGCCACTGCGCTGTTTCGCCTGCTTTATTAATTTTTTGACCGTTCTTGATTTTTATCCCGCGTTTGCCACCACTGTCTCTAGCTGCCGTAACAACTTTGTTCTGTTCCTTGATGACAGTTGTAAACCATACGCCAATATCATCCCCTAATGCATACCAAGTATGACCATTGTCGTTCCAAGAGGCATCGTTAACTGGATGGGGCTTCCTCCCTTCTTGTGAGTTCTTCTGGTTCACTGATGTGTTTTCAATATTAAAAAACGCCATATCACAACCGAGACCAGTAAAACTCAATGCTGTATCCTGAAGACGAATAGTATTTTCTTGGCTGTTATCGAGTTTCACATCGCCAAAATTAACATCGAATCCAGCTCCTTGCGCAAATTCAAATGAACAAATAGCTCCTTCATACGTAATATTTGTTTTCATATTTAAATTAAGCGCTTTTTCTTCCACATTTCGCTTACTTATCTTACTGTGTTCGCCATAAGTTTTTTCGCTGAATGAATATTGGTAGTTTACATAATCTTCGTCTACTGGATTTTTTGTGTTTTCAGCCATTGCTGATGATGCGCTTAGCATTAATGTAAGGCTAATGCTGCTAGCTAGAGTTTGTTTTGTTAAGTTAAAAGTCATGAGTTATTTTCCAAATTAAATAGTTTGTTGCTTGAGTGAGGTTAAATATGAATGTCAGTGTGTTCTGATTCGAGACGAAATTTATTGTTTTTTTGGAACCCAGTTAACTAATAAATGATTATAAAAAATAAAAAGTCATACATATCAGTGGCTTATAATTTTCATTGTGTTTTTATGCAGCACTAATTCTTGTTGATATTGAGCTTGAGCTTGAGCTTGAGCTTGAGCTTCTCACCAGTTGTAGAGGCTATTGCACTAAAACAAACAAACTTGAGAGAGAAACTACTGAAAGTTAGATATTAGAACCTGGTATTAGTTTGCAGTTTGATATGGGGGCAACAATTAGATAAGTTGTTGGTTGGTGGAGTTATTTGAAATATGCTTCTAAAGTTGATAAATAGAAAGAGGTCAACGACTTTCGAAAAAGAGTGCTAAGCGAAGTAAGATTTTCAGCACTCTATGGGGTTTATCTTCACGAAAGTATTGGTCAACTATCTAAAACTTCGTATTTTGGTGACTAAAAAGGGAATTGTTTGGAACATCTCTTTTACGTCTGATACATATTGTGCAGGAACATAAATAGCGCAGATTCTCATTATGCTAATACCGCTGATACTAACGGGATGTGCGGTAAACTTAGCACGCAGTGGGACAAATGAGTCTAAACCGATTAGCACTTCATAGTTGTCCTCATCGAGTAAACCGAGTTTGGCATAATGATTAAGGCTTTCGTGGTACTTACGAGTATAATTTAGGCTAACACCTTGGCTTATGGGTTGATTGCGAAACAAGTTGTCAAATGTATTCCCCCTTTCTCCAGATTTTAGTCCTTCGGCTCGATGGAACCAAGGGGTACAATCTATTTCTTCAGCCGATAGTAACGCTCGGAATTTCACCAACCCTTCTAAAGCGCTTGAATTAGTGCCATGAACAAAATGTACGCCTAATTGCTCCATATCCTCTAATTGAAGATCTCTTTTGGTAAGTTTAAGTGGAGGTAGAAAAGAGGCTTTATTTCTAAACATGATGTTTTCCTTAACAGTGAATGTTCGAAAGTGATGCGTTGAGAATTCATTATTGGTATTAGTTAAGGGGGTAAGTAAAAGAATAAGTCCTAATAAAAAATAAAAACGATATAAATCATTGGGTAACCATGTTGATAATTAGGTAGTTTAAAATGGTGTTTTGACGGTTTACTATCATTTCAGCAATTCGTTGGTGTGCAAGGAGGGAGGATTTTGGGTTCATACAAAGTCAAATAGTTCGTTATAATCTCTCAGCAGCAGTTGCTATTAATAGAGAACAAAATGAAGACCAAATTGATCACGCGTGAAGGCTACAACAAACTGAAACAAGAACATGATTACCTCTGGAACGAGCGACGTCCTGAAGTCACTAAGATAGTGACGTGGGCGGCGAGTTTAGGTGATCGCTCTGAAAACGCAGACTATACCTTCAATAAGCGTTTGCTTCGCCAAATCGATCGCCGTGTTCGCTTTCTGCGCAAGTTCTTACCTGAGGTCACCATCGTTGATTATTCACCTCAACAAGAAGGGAAGGTCTTTTTCGGTGCCTGGGTGGAGATTGAAAATGAAGAAGGTGAAACCATGCATTTCCGTATTGTTGGTCCCGAAGAGATTTACGGCGATGCAAAAGGTTATATATCGATTGATTCTCCTATGGCGAGGGCGCTGCTAAAAAAACAAGTGGATGATGAGGTAGTGGTGAAGACCCCTCAAGGAGATAAGGAGTGGTTTATTAACTCCATCACTTACCAACAGCACTCTGAATAAATAGAGCGATTTGAGCTCCTAAAGTGGTATGTCTTTGAGAGCTCAAATTGCGTGCTGTGATTTATGACAGAGCTAACTCGTCCGTTTTGTGTGTGGGAGCTGAGCGGCGGTTACGTTGAATCTTCTGATGATGGCTCAGTAACGTTAGGATTCGCCCTTCATCGTGAATTTGGTCGAAAAACGGATTGGCGGCTAGCGTGTCGACTTGGCATTCATACACAGTAATATGTCCGCTTTGGTACTTTTCAGGAATATAGATATCCGAGATCAGAGTTTTAGCGTAAGGCTTGATCGCGGTGATAAGTAAGGTTTTACCTTCAAACAACTCACACGCGTAGTTATGCACTAATCGATGCAAGTCTTTATTAAGCGCCACATAGCTAAGTAGGCAGTTCTGCCCGTTAATATCCTTACCATGCACAATATGACCAACCACCGCGTCCCGGTGCTTAGCAAGAACCACGTTGATTTCTTGAATGGACATGACGTCTATCAGCTCTTGAAACGTGATAAAACGATAGTTCTCTTGTGCGTAGACGATTTGCTCTCGATAGATCTCTGGCAGATTATCCCAACGATAGCTTTCATAAGTATCAATCGTATAAGGGTAGAGCGTGTCAAACCCTCTAAAGAAGTCATCATATTTTTCGACCCCTTGAATGATGCGACGTTCATCTTCTGAATAATGGTAACTTTGCTGGAAAAACGTGGCGACCCCGATTCGGCGCATCAATGAAGGCTGTCCGTTGCCATGCTCCCACTTACTGAGCATTGGCTGGTTTATCCCTTGAAATGCTCGATGGGATAAGCTCAGCGCTTCAACCAGTTCCAATTGAGACATGCCATTAAAATTGCGCCAATACTTCAGTGCTTGTGCGAAGTTATCGCGTGAAAACAGACTCTCCGATTGTGCTTCAAATGTCATAATCTCTCCTTGAGTTCGATAAGCTAGTGATAGTTTACTTAGGTTATATGACATGGGCTTGGCGGGGCGCACAAAAGCATATTTTAAAACGTTACAAAGGGTTAGTAGACGTTGAATAGTTAGCGTGCAGGTTAACGAAGTTGCAGCAAGTAAAATTAGGCAACATTAGATATACATCACTTATATCACTTAGAGCAGTGACGAATGTGTCTGATATGAGTCATAATTAATAAACGTTAACAATTCTCTGCGCAATTATTGGCCATGAAATGTTACATTTAGTGCAGATACTCTTCTGACACACTTTTTGTTGACGGAGGGGTCGGTAAATTGCTTTTTAGTGGTGGAATCGAATATGCAAGAAAATCACAAGATTTTAGTTGTTGATGATGATGCACGTCTACGTGCATTACTAGAGCGTTACTTATCAGAGCAAGGATTCCAAGTACGCAGTGTTGCTAACAGTGAGCAGATGGACCGCCTGTTAACCCGTGAAAACTTTCACCTTATGGTATTGGATTTAATGCTACCAGGTGAAGATGGCCTGTCGATTTGTCGTCGTTTACGTAACGCCAACAACATGTTGCCGATTCTGATGCTGACAGCCAAAGGTGATGAAGTTGACCGTATTGTCGGCCTAGAGGTCGGTGCGGATGACTATCTACCGAAACCATTTAATCCTCGTGAGCTACTTGCTCGCATTAAAGCGGTATTACGTCGTCAAACTATTGAAGCTCCTGGCGCGCCAAGCCAAGAAGAGTCAGTGGTTGAGTTCGGTGATTTCCGTTTGAACCTTGGTACACGTGAAATGTTCCGTGGTGAAGAGGCAATGCCTCTAACATCTGGTGAATTTGCAGTACTAAAAGCCTTGGTGACCAACGCACGTGAGCCGATGTCCCGTGATAAGCTGATGAACATGGCTCGTGGTCGTGAGTACTCGGCAATGGAACGTTCTATCGACGTACAGATTTCTCGTCTGCGTCGTATGCTGGAAATCGACCCAAGCAAACCTCGCTACATTCAAACTGTGTGGGGTCTAGGTTATGTATTTGTGCCGGACGGCAAAGAAGCATAATCAGAAATGTCGATAAGGCTCTGGATGGATTCAGGGCCTTTTGTTTATTATCTACCTCAGATTCTTCTCATCTTCGCCCTCTAAGGAAAACCTATGCGATTTCGTAGCTCCTTCACGCAATCCATTCTGCTATTTTTTACACTCTTGATTGCTAGCCAAGTTTTTTCTTATTACGCCGTGTACAACTACGCTCTTGTACCTAGTTTGCAGCAGTTCAATAAGATACTGGCGCATGAGCTATCGTTTTTCTTGGAAGACAATGAAGCGATTGATGAGCAGCTTGAAATGGATGCTCCTTTACGCCGACGTGTATTGGAGCAGTTGGGTGTCACTATTCATGCTGATGACAGTGCGATGGCGAACGAGTTTAACCATGCGATGCCTATCGACCTGATGAGCGAGGAGATGAGTGATGAGCTGGATTCAAAAACTGAAGTTAGGCTGATTCTGGGAGCTGAAAGCTACATCCTCTGGATGAAGATAGACGCACTGCCCAACTCGTTGATACGCATTCCGCTGTCAGAGTTGCAGGAAGAAGACTTTGCGCCGCTGTTTAGAAATAGTTTGATTATGGCGCTATTGGTGATTGCGGGTGGTTGGCTATTCATTCGCTTGCAAAACCGGCCACTTACCGCACTCGAAAATGCAGCCAATTTGGTGGGTAAAGGGGAAATCCCGCCACCTTTACCTGAGAAGGGGGCGTCTGAGATTCGCTCGGTTACGCGTGCCTTTAACCAAATGGCAAAAGGTATTCAAGAGCTTGAGCAAGACCGTACCTTATTAATGGCGGGCATCAGCCATGATATTCGCACCCCATTAACGCGAATTCGCCTTGCGACAGAAATGATGTCGCCCGAAGATAGCTACTTAGCAGAGGGCATCATCAGCGACACTGAAGAGTGTAATGAAATCATTGGCCAGTTTATGGATTACCTAAAACCGGTTAATACTCAGTCATTTGAACCGATGAGTCTGAATGACATTTCTTCTGATATTGTCTCATCGGAAGGCGGATATGAGATCCAGATAGAATATGCCCCAATGGCAACTATCAAAGATATTGAAGGCAGTCCAATTGCGATTAAACGTGCAATTACCAACTTGGTGGTTAATGCGGTTCGTTACGGCAATGGTTGGGTGAAAGTAACCACAGGTATGACGGCGGACAACAAACTGGCTTGGGTCACTATTGAAGATAATGGTCCCGGTATCGAAGAGAGCCAAATCGGTCGTCTATTTGAACCTTTCACGCGAGGTGATACCGCACGAGGCAGTGAAGGGACAGGTCTAGGGCTGGCGATTGTTAAGCGGATTATTAGTCAGCATCACGGCTCAGTGAGTATTTCGAATCGCAGCGCTGGTGGACTGAAGGCACAAGTGAGTTTCCCTGTAGCTAAGAATGGTTTGAGGTAGGGTACTTATTGGTTGTGCAGAAGGTTTGCTTTACGTAAGCGGCGTGCTGAAGAAGATCCCCTTTTTCAAGGGGATGACGGCGTATTTTTTTATAGAGTGACAATGGCATGGGTAGAGCAGGCGTCTTATGCCTTGGCGTAAAATTCTCTGTCTCCTAACCAGCGATCAATAATTTTCTTGGCATTCTCTGGGTACTGTTCGTGCACATGTCGCGCGATTCGTTGAACTTCCGGTACTAATCTTTGGTCCCGCACTAAATCAGCAATCTTAAAGTCAGCCAGTCCAGTTTGTTTGGTGCCAAGTAGTTCACCTGGGCCACGAATCTCTAGATCTTTTTGCGCAATAACAAAGCCGTCATTACTTTCCCTCAGTACGCCTAAGCGCTTCTGAGCAGTTTTAGATAGTGGGGAGTGATACAACAGCACACAATGACTTGCCACGCTACCACGGCCAACACGGCCCCGTAACTGATGCAGTTGAGCTAGACCAAGGCGCTCTGGGTTTTCGATGATCATTAAACTGGAGTTAGGGACATCCACACCGACCTCAATGACGGTGGTTGCAACCAGAAGGTGCAGCTCGTTATTTTTAAACTGCTTCATCACTTGTTGTTTTTCAGCCGGTTTCATTCGACCATGAACTAAACCGATTTTAAGATCAGGCAGTTTACGTTGCAGATCTTCGGCGGTCTCAGCGGCGGCTTGTGCTTCTAATACCTCTGATTCATCGATTAATGTACAAACCCAATACGCTTGTTTGCCCTCGTGTAAGCAAGCATTTTTGACACGCTCAATGATGTCGTCGCGTTTTGTATCTGGAATGGCAACGGTTTGAATCGGGGTTCTTCCTGGTGGCAGTTCGTCGATTACCGAGGTCTCCAAGTCGGCATATGCCGTCATGGCTAAGGTTCTTGGGATTGGCGTGGCAGTCATAATCAACTGATGAGGGTAGAAACCTTGTTTAGCACCTTTTTCACGCAGCTCTAAGCGCTGGTGGACACCAAAACGGTGTTGCTCATCAATAATAACCAGCGCAAGGTTGTGAAAATCAACCGACTCTTGGAATAGGGCGTGCGTCCCTACGACCATTTGAGCTTCACCGCTGGCAATACGCGCCAACTCTGCTTCCTTAGTTTTGCCTTTCTGTTTTCCTGATAACCAACCAACCTGTATCCCCATGGTTTCAAACCAACCTGCAAAGTTGATGGCATGCTGCTCTGCAAGTAATTCGGTCGGTGCCATCATAGCCACTTGATAGCCATGTTCTATCGCACGAACAGCAGCGAGCGCGGCTACCAAGGTTTTACCAGACCCCACATCACCCTGAACTAGGCGCATCATAGGAATAGGTTTAGCAAGATCAGTTTCGATTTCTTGCACCACTCTTGATTGCGCACCTGTAGGGGAAAAAGGCAGTTGCTCAAGTAGCTGATTTTTTAGCTTTTCAACAGGTGCTAAGCCAATGGCTGTATCTTGTTGACCTTTACTGCGTACCGCTAGCATAGAAAGATTTTGCGCCATCAACTCTTCAATAATCAGTCGCTGCTGAGCAGGGTGCTTACCTTCATCAAAGTCGTCCAAATTAATCGTTGGTGGTGGACGATGGATGGTGTGTAGCGCCTCAGCGAGAGTAATTTGTTGGTTATACAGACCGCTTGGAAGCAATTCGTCTACTGCTGCTTTGTCCATGAGCTCAAGAGCTTGGTCAGTGAGATTACGCAGTGTGAGCTGCCTTAATCCTTCTGTGGTTGGGTAAACAGGGGTTAAGGTTTGCTCTAACTTTGGTGCTTTACCTTCGGTTTGAAATTTGTACTCTGGATGGATGATTTCAAGACCATGGTTGCCACGCTTCACTTCACCATAAGCGACAATAAGGCGACCTTCAGAGAAGTTGTTCTTCATCGCTGCGGTAAAATTGAAGAAGCGTAGTGTAATAGTACCGTTGCCATCGCTCACTTTAACCGTCAACATCTTGCGACGCCCGAAAGCCACATCACTACTCATGACTTTCCCTTGCACTGATCCCCAAAGGCCAGGATGCAAACGAACGATCGGATAGATACGAGTACGATCTTCATAACGGTGAGGTAAGTGAAACAGTAAATCTTGAACCGAGTGTAAGCCGACTTTCGCCAGTTTTTCAGCGACTTTAGCTCCTACGCCAGAAAGCGAAGAAAGAGAAATTGCCGATAACAGCTGAGCCATATTTACCATCCATCAAAATGTTATATGCAGATATTCAAGCATTTTACTGTCTTTTTGTACAGTTTTTAGCAAGGTATTGTACATTGAGTTTGAGGTGCATAAATCGGAATAGTCTTATGCGTTGAATCCAAAGCGCTCGCCATTCCAGCGCATGCAGGAATCTTCTCAAGATAGGGTGCACGCGTTAAGTAGACCCCTGCCTTCGCAGGGGTGACAATTAAATTGGGGTATTCTTATGCGTGGAATCCAAAGTGCTCGTCATTCCTGCGCATGCAGGAATCTTCTCTAGGCAGGGTATTCGCGTTAAGTAGGCCTCTGCCTTCTCAGGGGTGACGTATAACTTGGATTAACCTCATACGTTATATTCATAGCGCTCGTCATTCCTGCGCATGCAGGAATCTTCTCTAGGCAGGGTATTCGCGTTAAGTAGGCCTCTGCCTTCTCAGGGGTGACGTATAACTTGGATTAGCCTCATACGTTATATTCATAGCGCTCGTCATTCCTGCGCATGCAGGAATCTTCTCTAGGCAGGGTGCACGCGTTAAGTAGACCCCAGCCTTCGCAGGGGTGACGATTAAATTGGGGTATTTTTATCCGTTGAATCCAAAGTGCTCGTCATTCCTTCGCATGCAGGAATCTTCTCTAGGCAGGGTATTCGCGTTAAGTAGGCCTCTGCCTTCTCAGGGGGGACGTATAACTTGGATTAGCCTCATGCGTTATATTCATAGCGCTCGTCATTCCTGCGTAGGCAGGAATCTTCTCGAGGTAGGGTGCACGCCTTAAGTAGACCCCAGCCTTCGTAGGGGGGACGAATAAATTGGTGTGGTCTTAAGCGTTGAATCCAAACATTCAATTAAAGTGAATCATACAAATCCATCCAATTTGGATTCATGCTTTTGATCAGATTCTCTTTCCAATCCCGTTTCCAACGCTTTATTTGTTTCTCGCGAATGATAGCTGCCGTCATGGATTGGTGAACTTCGAAAAAGACCAGTTTATGTACATGGTATTTTTTAGAAAACCCATCAACAACGCCATTTTTATGTTGCCAGATACGCTGTTTCAGCTGAGAAGTAACTCCAACATATAACACCTTGTTGCTCCTAGAACTTAAGATATAAACACTAGCTTGCTTCATCATGATCAACCACAAAACTCTTAGAATAGAGTTGGTTAAAAATAGTGTTGCGAGGAGCTTCAAAGGAACTATAAAACCAGCCTTAAACCATACTTAGCTCTATTTTTTCTGCATTTCTTGCCACCACTCTTCTGTCGCCACAATTTGGCCTTGGTCATCGAGTGGCGGATAAGGGAGGCGTTTTTTCTTGGCAACTTTCGCCAGTACGGGGTGGCCGCGTTCGAATAGGATTCGATGGATGGTTTCTTCGGGCAGAGCACTGACATCGCGATCGTACAGGCCGGCATTCTGGCGTTGTCTTTGAGCTTCAAACAAAATCAGTGCGCTGGCGACTGAGACGTTTAAGGATTGCACCATGCCTACCATAGGAATAATGATGTCCTGATCTGCTTCGGTGAGTGCATCTTGGGTGATGCCGTGCTTCTCGCCACCAAGAATAATCGCGGTTGGCTTGGTGTAGTCGATATCACGAAAGTCGACAGCGTTTTCGGAAAGGTTAGTGGCCAATACTTGCATACCTTGAGATTTTAACGTGCGAACGGCATCAGCTACAGTATCGTGAGTTTCAACCTCAACCCAGTTTCTAGCGCCTGCGGAGGTGTGACTTAAAGTACGCATTTTCTCATCCGGCCAAACTGCATGAACTTTATGCACTCCAGCAGCATCGGCAGTACGAATGACCGCTGAGACATTATTGGGCTTATGGACTTGTTCTAGCAGTAAAGTCAGGTCAGGTTGGCGTGCCTTAAGCACTTCTTGGATACGAGTGTAGCGTTCTAAGTTCATCAATAGGTTCCAAATAAAACGGGCTCGATAATTATCGAACCCGTATTAGATCAAGCAGTTGTGTTAGTTCTTACGACGTCTAACACGTAGTGCATGTGGCATCACACGAATGCGCTTCATAATACCAGCTAAGTGAACACGATCTTTGGTCGTTAGCAGTACAGTGACTGTGTACAAACGGCCATCGCGTTCTTCTGTAGAGATACCGTGAATATTAGAGCCTGTCTTGGCAATCACATTAGTCAGCTCTGCGAGCGCACCTTGGTGATTCTGCAGGTCAACTTTTAGCTCAGCAGTAAACTCTTGCTCGTAATCGTCACTCCATTCAACCGCCATGTACTTATCAGGCTCTTTCTGGTGACCACGAACATTCGGACAAGTTTCTCTGTGTACCACCAAGCCGCGGCCCGGAGAAACGTGTGCGATGATGTGATCATCTGGAATAGGATGACAGCAGTTCGCAAACGTCAGCAAGATACCTTCTGCACCACGGATCGGTAAGCGTTTGCCCGACGTTGGCACTGAACTGGTCTGCGTCAGTTCATCGGTATCGCCAAGTAGACGACGAGCAATAACGATACTCATCAACTCACCAAGGCCGATAGCGGCTAGCAGGTCATCAATACTGCCCAGTTTGAGATCAGTTAGCACTTCGTTGATGTTTTCAGGATAGATAGTATCAACAGAGTGACGGCCTAGAGCATGGTTCAGCAGGCGGCGTCCTAAAACTACAGATTCTTCACGGCGCATTGTCTTCAGAACCTGACGGATCTTAGTGCGGGCACGTGAAGTCACCACATAGTTAAGCCATGCTGCATTCGGTCTTGCACCTGGTGCGCTGATGATTTCGACGGTTTGGCCGTTTTTCAGTGCTTTGCTAAGTGGGTATGGATTACGATCCACTCGCGCACCCACACAGGTGTTACCGACATCGGTATGGACTGCGTAAGCAAAGTCGACGGCGGTTGCGCCAAGTGGCAGTTCGACAATACGACCTTTTGGTGTGAACACGTAAATTTCGTCTGGGAACAGATCCGATTTTACGTTTTCAATGAATTCAAAGGAGTTGCCAGCACTTTGTTGTAGCTCAAGTAGGCTTTGCATCCAGCGCTGCGCTTTAATTTGTGCAGTGGTGCCAGTACGGTCGCCATTACCCTTGTATGCCCAGTGCGCTGCAACACCTTTGTCCGCCATTTGATCCATGTCTTCAGTACGAATTTGTACTTCTACTGGAACGCCATGAGGGCCCACCATTGAGGTGTGCAAGGATTGATAGCCGTTCGCTTTTGGTACCGCGATGTAATCTTTCATGCGACCAGGGCGTGGCTTATACAGACTGTGGACTTGACCAAGGACTCGATAACAAGTGTCTGCAGTATCTACGATGACGCGGAAAGCATAGATATCCATGATGGTATGGAATCGTTGCTCTTTGGTTTTCATCTTGTTGTAGATAGAGAAGAGGTTTTTCTCACGTCCCAATACGCGAACGTTGAGGCCAACTTCATTAAGTCGTCCTTCAATCTCGCTATGGATTCGCTGAATCATCTCTTTACGATTACCACGTGCCGATTTCACTACTTCTTTTAGTACGCGATAACGGTTTGGGTAAAGTGCTTCAAAGCCAAGCTCTTCAAGCTCGGTTTTGATGTTGTGAATACCTAATCGGTGCGCAAGTGGCGCATAGATTTCAAGGGTTTCACGAGCGATGCGTCGCTTTTTGTCAGGACGAAGAGCCCCAAGCGTGCGCATGTTGTGGGTACGGTCACTCAGCTTTATAAGAATAACGCGAATGTCCTGCACCATAGCGAGAACCATTTTACGGAAGTTCTCTGCTTGGGCTTCTTTACGATCGCGGAATTTAAGCTTATCGAGCTTAGATACGCCGTCGACGAGTTCCGCCACCGTCGTACCAAATTGTTCTTCTAGCTCTTCTTTGGTGACTTCCGTATCTTCAATAACATCATGCAGCAGTGCTGCTTGTAGCGTTTCAATATCCAGACGCATTTCCGCGAGGATGCGAGCTACAGCAACAGGGTGGATGATGTATGGTTCACCGCTAGAGCGGGTCTGCCCTTCATGGGCATCTCTTGCTACCACATAAGATTGACGCAGAGCCTCAATTTGAGGCTCTGTTAGGTATTCTTGGGCAACGTCTTTAAGGCTATCGAATAGGTACAAATTTTAGGCCCGAAAGTCGATGGAACTCTGATTAGGTACTAGGAATTAACGGTTGTGAGCAATGCTGCTTACTGCCGCTAGTTCTGCAGCTTCTTGCTCTTGCTGCTCTTGACGTTCACGTGCATCTAGTACTTCTTTCGTGATCAAGCCTTCTTCGATTTCGCGAAGTGCGATAACCGTTGGCTTATCATTTTCTTCTGGCACTAATGCATCTTTACCACCGATTTGCATCTGACGTGCGCGGCGAGCCGAAATAAGAACTAGGTCGAAACGGTTACCAACTTTTTCAACAGCGTCTTGAACAGTTACGCGTGCCATAAGAACTCCAATAGTTAACTAAATTTTTGATGACGAGAAAGTATACAGGCTATTACGTTTAGATTCTAGATCACAAATGATCCTATTAGCTACTGTTACTTCTGGTTTATTGCATTATTTGCTTAGGGTGAGACCCTATTTTGAGCCTCACTTTGCAAGGAAGTGGTTAAAATCTACCTTACTCGGCGAGTAGGGCGTCTAACATACCTTTGTATTTCACCGCTTGTTTGTCTTGTTTAAGACGCTCAGCACGCAAAATAGCTTTAAAATCAACAAGTGCGCCGTCGAAGTCGTCGTTGACAATGACGTAATCGTACTCATTGTAGTGAGACATTTCTGACTTCGCTTCGCTCATGCGCTTAGCGATCACTTCATCACTGTCTTGACCACGTACGTTCAAGCGACGCTCTAACTCACTGTTAGATGGTGGCAAAATAAAGACACTTTTCGCTTCTGGCATTTGTTCGCGGATTTGACGAGCGCCTTGCCAGTCGATATCCAAGAATACATCGATGCCTTTTTCTAGCGTCTCTTCAATCCATAGACGAGAAGTACCGTAGTAGTTTCCGAAGACTTCGGCGTATTCCAAAAACGCACCTTGTTCGATCAACGATTCAAAATCGGTCTTCTCAACAAAGTGATAATGAACGCCATCTTCTTCACCAGGACGCATACCACGAGTCGTGTGAGACACTGATACTTTCATTGCGTATGTCGGGTTTTTTTCCAACATTGCTGAAATTAAGCTCGATTTACCAGCACCGCTTGGTGCTGACACGATATAAAGCGTACCTTTACCTATCATTTTTCAGAGTCCACATCTTGGTTGAAGGGGTAGAGAATATCGTTATTTGATACTTCTATTCTATACGTTCACTGACCAAAACGTTTAAAAATCGGCCAGAAAAATGGAGGCGAAGAGTATCATGTTTGCTAGGAGCTCGACAAGTCATCCGGTGAGTGCTCAGGCAACGTGTGGCTGCATTTTAAAAGGGAGCAAAAACATCGCAGAAGCCAGTTGTTCTTTTTCCTTGAAAGCAAACGTTTGCTTAAATATCAACGTTTTGTTTTTAAAGAGATAAAAATAACTCACAAAAGCATTGATTTATTCCTGAGTCTGATTAGAATTCGCGCCAATATTTCTATCGCGCATACGTTTGCGTCTCCCATTTTATCGCTATAGGTCCTACTGTGAGTGCAGAACTAACCGGGCAACGCCAAGCTAGCCCTACTATCATTGAATCCACCTTCAAAGTGAGTGAGCGTAAGTCCACTATCGGTACTGAAGTATACGCTGGCTTTATCACTTTCCTCGCTATGAGCTACATTTTGGCGGTCAACCCAGCCATTTTGGGGGACATTCCTGGAATGGAGCGTGGCGCTGTATTTACAGCAACGGCTTTGGCTGCGGCCTTCGCTACGCTAATCATGGGTATTTTTGGTAACTACCCAGTGATGCTAGCCCCCGGCATGAGCATGAATGGTTTCTTTAAAGGTATGCTGTTAAGTGGTTCTGTGGCATTGGTTTGGCATGAAGCGCTACTTGGTATCTTTTTCTCGGGCGTTATCTATCTTATTTTATCGCTAACTAAAATACGCAAAGCGATGATTGAGTCGATTCCAGAAGATTTGAAACTCGCTATTACCGTTTCTCTTGGTTTGTTTATTGCATTTCTTGGTCTTAAGAATGCGGGCATTATCGTATCCAACCCAATTATTCTCGTGAGTATGGGCGATATTTCTGACCCGAAAGTCATCATCGCGTATATCAGTATCTTTATCGCATTAGGCTGTATGGTTCGCGATATTAAGTTGGCTACATTTATCTCTTTTGTGTCTGCCATAGTGCTTACGATTTTGGCTGATACCTTCATGGGGACCAACAATGCGCCAATCCCAGAACAACTCGTGGCAATGCCACCAAGCATGGCGAGCAGCTTTGGTGCCATCTTCGATTTCTCAGGGATTAACGCAGAGAAGATGTTTGATCTGCTGTTTATTATGATCATCTTTTTGATTGTCGATTTCTTCGATGGGCTCAGCACTATCGTAGGGGTAGGTCGTGATGCCGGTATCATTGATAAAGATGGTAAGGTGCCTAATGCACGCTCAGCGCTGATTGCAGATGCAGGCGGTACAGTAATGGGTTCAGTGTTTGGTACCACATCAGTCACGGCATTCTCAGAGTCTGGTATTGCCTCATCACAAGGTGCAAAAACTGGTTTAGCTGCAGTCGTCGTAGCGGGTCTATTCCTACTATCACTCTTCCTATACCCGTTGTTCTCGCTATTCTCTGCGGCAATGGTAGCGCCAGCTATGGTCGTGGTTGGTATCTATATGATTGGTCGCTTAGGTGATATTCAATGGGAAAAGAAAGAGTCTCGCATCGCTGCCTTTTTCACCATTATGTTTACCGTATTAAGCTTCTCACCAGCAAACGGTATGGCGATGGGCTTTATCAGTTATGCATTTAGTATGGTTGTGGCAGGGAAAGGGAAACAGGTGCATCCTGTGATTTATGTGTTGTCTGTGGTGTTTATGGCGTATTTAGCACTTCTGTAATCACTTTAGTTGGCAGTGCTCGTCACAGCAATGCTATTTCACGAGCAGTGCACCTGTGCCCGCTAGAATCTTCTTGGGCTTGGTGCGTGTGTTGAGTATACCCCTACCAGTGCAATGGTGACGGTCAATTTAACTCCTAACTTGTGATATTCAAGCAATAAAAAAGCAGGCCGAGGCCTGCTTTTTTATCATTTAACAGATTTACTCAATATTCTGAATCTGCTCGTAGAATAGCATTGATAATGCCCTTTAAATCAATGCTTTCAATCAATTATGGTGAGTAACCAATATTTGTTACTCACCGATATACTCACCAAAAAAATTTTGGTTAACTTACTGATGTTGCATCCACAGCAGCAGATCGGACAGCAACCAAGACTTGGTTGCACCAACTTGCTTGGCTACCGGGACTTGGCCTTTTCGGCTCAGCCTCCACCAAGTGGTGTTGCTGACGGAGGTGATCTGTTTACGCTCAGCTTCTCTCACCAGGCGCTCCGATTCACCGTATGCCGTCAAAATCTCGGCTCTTTGTGTCAGAGTCGGTTCAGTATAAGGCATTTATTTTTCCTCCTCCACCCGGTGGGACATCAACCATGCATCGAGATCATCGCGCTTAAAGTACAGCTTGCGATTTGGCTTGTAGTGCGGGATCTGCTTGCTATGGGTCAGCTTATAGATGTATTTAACTGACAAGCCTGTGTACTGAGCCGTCTCTTCAGCACTAAGAAACTGCTTTTGCGATGTGATCAAGGTGCGGAGTTCTTCTGTTGCGGTCTTGATATCTGCCAGAAGCGCTTTAGCTTCCGCTCGTTCCTTTTGGGAAATGGGAAAGTGGGAAATCATGCCTCACCTCCTTGTTGAAAGTGGCTAAAGTCGACGCTCAGTTCTAATTGTTCAGCGATCTTGGCTGGGAAAATCTTAAAGTTTCGAGCTATTCGGCCAGAAATACTGCTTTTGAAAGTGCCGCGAGCTGGCTCATTGGTGTGCAGCCAGCCTTGGTTATTGAGATATATGGCTGTCTGAGTGACCTGATTGTTGAAATCTAGATTGAAGGCTCGTTTAAACGCATCTCGGTGGATATGCCAGCAAAGTTCATCATTTTCGTAGCGCCACCATCCATTTTTGGCTACCTCCCCTGGTGAGCTCATTGAATACTGCCACTTGGGAATAATTTGCCGAAGGTGGCTCTTTATATTTCGCTCTTCAAAATTGCAGTCCTCATCTTGATTGGCAGCCCAAACCTCAAACACCTTGCCGATTTCCAGTATTGCGCTGCCCTTATTCCAAGGAAGGGCTCCGATCTCAATGGCGAGTTCTCCTACTGCTGCAATCAAAGCAAAACGATCCGTTGCGAAACCAATTTGATTGCTTTTGGCCAACTCGTAACAGTCAAGCCACAGCGCGGATATCGATTTAATTTTGGCTTGCAGCCTCCCCCGAAGATCGTCAATCGATGCCACTTGATTTAAAAAGGGCTGAAGTGCTGTGCCAAATTGTTGTGATGTTATTTGTGTTATGTGTTCTGCAAATTCTTTGGCAGAAGGAAATCCATGTATGTGCTCGAAGGCACCGTATCTTTGAAACAGAGGGACTTCAAAAAAGCGCATCAGCTGGCCAGCTTGAACTTTTCGATTTGCCTGGGCTAACACTTGGGCAAGACTAACCTCACCGGTAGATAGCCCGATGATGCTCCAGTGGAACTGCTCTTGAAGATTGGCATTCTTTGTCGCCCGCAGCTTTGATGTGCCATTGCCTAGTTGATAAACACCAGAAAGAATTGCCTCAGGGTCTGCCTGCTGAAATTCATCCAACAGAACAATCATGTTGTTACGAGATTTCGCTCTGGCTTCCAGTCCGTTGGCAGTGCTGCTCCATGAGTCACAGTAATTGAAGTCAGAACACACAGAAGCTGCAAGCCTAAGTAAGGTGGTTTTGCCAAATTTTGAACCACCTAATATATGTATAAGAAATGAGTCCCAGTCGAGCTTTGATAGGAGTGGAGCGGCGAAAGCAGCGCACAGCGCAAAGCTCATCAACGCATTATTTTTGCATAGGCTGGCAACCGACTCTTGCCAATCGATAAACGTACCTCTCGCACTTAACTGCTCAGCTGACTCATTCTGAAAAATCACTTCCTGGCCACTAAACCCAGCAGTCCAATTTGGCGTAACGAATTGATTGAAGTACCAGCCTGTTTGCTCGACTGTTACCACAGTTTCATCTGGCGATGATGAGAGAACGTAATCAATAATATGCTTCCAGTACCCCTGCTTGTGGTGAATGTACAGACCGGTATCTGCAAGCACTTGAATCATTGAACGACCACCATCTGCAAGAATGTCTTTCATCTTGAATACTCGCTCATGATGTTCACCGACTCGTGAGCACCACTGAATCAAAATGCCAAACCCTCGTTTAAAGTCAGGATCATAAGTGAAGGCTTTGACACTCATGGGGCCTGCGATTTGCACAGGTGCCTTATCTTCCTGTTCCAAGATCAAACCAACTTTCTTGGCTATTACTGTTTGGTTCATAAATCACTCCTAATTTAATAGGCCGCGGCGCTATAGTTTTCAGCTGTTTTCAGTTCATTTCATCGACGTTGGATATGATATCTGTGCTGGTTGAATGATTAGCACTCTGGAACTGTCCAAACCGGGCTATTTGGCGGTGATTTTAAGTGTGAGGTGAGATGGTTTTGGCTAAATGGCTGTTACAGCATCATAAAGTGATTCTCTTGCACATGTGAAAGCGTGAGGTCGAAATCGAGAGCGGTATTATAGGAACAAATATTTCAACTGGTGCATAGTGCCAAATTCCTTAAGGTTGCCAAATTTTTTTTGTGCAGCAATGAACAGTTTTTCATCAAACTTGGTCGGAAACATTACTATTTTGCATGGTGATTGCGACGTGACGTAAACCCTGCAAGGTTGAAGAATACCGCATGGATTGTTGGAACCGTACATCCTCGAATCAGATGAAAATTCGCTGTAGTCAGCATTGATAACCAGAACCAGCTTATCGAAATGCCAGCTGATGTTGGCATCTCCACCCTGGCAGCGATCAATCGCCTCTTTTATTATTTCTAGCTTTGCTTGATTTAAGTTCTTCATACTTATCCTTAACTGTGTCGACAGTGTTTTTAGTGCCCTGAATTGCTGTGTCAGAACATCGTTAACTTATTGATTTTTAGGGGTTGCATGTTGGTTTTTTCGTGAGATTATGAATTTATTCACTAAATCAAAGGAGTGTCAAAATGAATAAATTAATCTATCTCTCGATAGCCACCTGTGTGGCAATCACAGGCTGCGCTTCAACCTCAGAGCCTGTCGTTTATGACAGCAGCCATAGCCGCGCTTACAACATTGCGCAGGCCGGTGGTTTATATGACGTAAAAGACAAGAAGGTTCCGCGAGCCGACTATGAATCGTTAAGCTTTGTAGGTGATGCAGCTGCAAACACTTTGCTTTTCACTTCAACTGCGGGCTTGGGCATGAGCCTGTCAGAAGGCTTCGGGATCGGCTTGCTCACTGCTGCTCTGGAAAACCCAGATCCAGCCCAACGAAATAGCATCGTAGCTTGGATGCCACAATCTGAGGCAGAATCGCCAGCACAGGCTCAGAAGCTCCTACTCAATCAGGTAACGAAGGCGATGTCAGAAACCTTGGATGAGCTTGATGTTGGCTATGAAAAAACATCAGCCACTGATGATGAAACTACCGAGTTCTACTTTTATAGCAATGCTCTAGGGTGCCCACAGTATGAACAAGGCATGACCAACCGTGATCTTTGCTACGTGCGGGCGCAGATCATTGAGCCTTATATTCACGCTAGCCCTGATTTTGTCGAGAGCAGCACTCAAGCCTACACCTTCAGATCCAACCACAAGTATCGTTACCATCGCTTCAAGGTAACGCCTGGAAAAACAGCAACTCTTCCCCTAGAGCAAATCTATGCTTCAGTCAGCAAAAAGTTGCCGGAGTGGGTCTACTTATACATTGCGTCTGGTAATTTACAGTTCGGTGAGCAAAGCGTAACTGCACCTTACTTGCTTGAGCAAGGTCAGCCTCATCTGTTCATCACTCAAGATGACTCCTGAGTAAGAGGCCAAGCTGATGATGACATTAACGACATTTTCCGAGAAGCAATCTGACTCACAAGCACATGTATACTGGCGTGTTGGCACCAAGCGAGGCGGCGTTCTTGATGTAACTTTAGATTTTGAGCATAGCGATAGTGCGCTGATTGCGGAGTTGTATGCCATCCAGCATTTGCTCTTTGTCGAGCTGGTACTTGGTCGTGAGCCGGGTTCTGGCAACGGTTATCGTTTGACTGTATCGAAAGGTGCAATCAAAAAGCTTGCCCTTGGTCGCTCCGATAAAAAATACGTCTATAAATACTCGTCCTTTCTGCAAAATCGTATGGCTGGTGTCACGATCGAGGTTTCACAGTCGAAGGATTTTCTACCAGTGCTTGACGATGTTCCAATAGTAGAACTTGCCGTTGATTCGCGCGATTTGTCCTGTGAGCTTCAGACCATCAGCACACCCGCGATGGGCAAGGTGAAAATCACCAAACATGCTGTAGAGCAATATGTATCTCGGCTCTGCTCAGGCAAGCCAAAGAACCCCTGGTTGTCACTGGTTAAGCGCTTGCAGCACCCTAAGTTATGCAGGTCCATTTTAACGGACAAGGTTCGTCAGCATAAGGTTCGAAAATATGGCACAACCGATAACATTGAGGAGTGGCGGCATCCTGATGATGAATTTCGCTTCCTTGTGCTAAAAAACGGGGATACTCGAACATTAGTGACTAGCTATCCCCGTTGTTGATGTTGGGCTCCGACTTTCACATGTGAAAGTCGGAGGCTAAGTAAATGCTGATTGTTTTTCGCGGCCAGCTACCGCGTATTCAATGAGTTATTGCTCACTGAAGTTATTACATTTTATCTGTTTCCATTGGCGATAGCGCACTCTGTAGTTGCCCATTCTGGGCGCAACCCTGTCGCTTTAAGGCTTTGGTGGCTCACCGGTTCTGCCAAGCAGCTTCCAGAGCAGGCAAAATGCGTAAAAATGATCTCTCAAAGTAGCTTCACTCAAATCGCCTCGCCGGTTGTAGTAGCGATGAATATGCGCACGACCCACTTGCGGAGGCTGTTTCACTCCATGTTCGTGCGCTGCAATGTCTTCCAATGCAGCAATCAGTCGTTTCACCATATTGCGACGAGCAACTTTACCGCCATGGCGAACGTATTCATGGCACCTCTGCTTGACCCATCGTTCCATAGTCTTCAGCCCAAATAACTGTTTGTCACATCAATACGCCCGTGCCCAAGTTCTCGCGCTACTTGGCTACGGATCTCTTTATCCAATGCCCTAGCATGTGAAACGCTGATCTTCAGCTTTTCAGCAAGGTATTGATGGTGAGGCCTACCGTGACCAACTTCCGCTCGAACTGGGCATTCAGTTCGCATCAGTGTCAGGTAGCGCTCTTGAGCATAATGGTGGCGTTCACTATGAAAGTTAACAGGTAAACGGGCGGCTTCTTTATAAGCGTCTTGGCGAAACTCTTTGTAGGTCTGGTGAGCAGGTATCAGGCTTCTGCCATCTTGAATTGCAGCCGCACGCTGTAAAACTTCTACTTGTTGCTGCGAGACAATAGGTACACAACGGTGGCGTCCTCCCTTTGTGCCATCTTTAATATCAATTACAGATTTTGTTGTGGCCTGTTTAAGCGCAGCTTCAGCATTTAGCTTGGCTGACTCTTCAAATCGTAATCCAAATTCGCGTTGTAGTTCCAACAATACGCCAACTCGTTCAGATGCAGCAGAGATGGCGAGATTATGAAGCTTAGGTGTAGCACTTCGGCTTTGTTCGCAAACACCGGCTCTGGTTGGTAAGCCGCCTTCACGGACCGGATCAACTCGAACTTGGTTATCTCCACGAGCGATCTCCATTACCCGATTTACGGCACTCATATAATTCTGTGCAGTCGCCGGTGAGATCTGGTCACGCTCAAAGCGATCTCGTAAATGCGCAGCATATTGTTGTAGGTGATGAGTCTCCAGCTTACGCATGTCTTTTATCCCAAGCTCCGCTTTCGCCCAGGTCGCAAACACCCGCCATCGATCATGGAGTGTTTCTCGTGTTTGAAAACTTTGCACATCTTCCTTTAGCGCATTTAACCCAGCTCGGATCATATCCCTGTTTTGTAAGCCAAAATTGTAAGCGTCTGGATTTGCTCGTTCGCACCTCATTGCTGTCGTCCCTCAGGTTATTCAACTAGCGGCCATGCTTTTCATCATTGATTGGTAAGTGATAAGGCAGTTTTTCTAACAGCTCTGCTTGCTGCTTGGCCTCCGAGATCTTGCTCGGTACATAGAGTAGATAAGCCCGATACCCACGGTGTTAATTACTGTTAAACAGTTACGAATGAACATCGCTATGGAGAAAGCAACTCATTCAACTACCTGGTTCGTTGCATTGCTTTGTTGCATAGATGCGCTGTACTGGTAGCAGATCCGGCTAATGTCATCGTCTTTGTCTCATTGTATTGATGGAAGGAACCTGCGAAAAGCAGGGTTTTTCGTGCATTTTTGTGCGCGGTGCGAAAGCCCTGCCGCATTGAGCGACAAGGCTTTCGTCGGGGGTAGCTACCCCCGTCTCTGTTCCCTGACGGGAGACAGAGACGGGGGCTGGAGTACAGCTGTGTAAAACTGCTATTTGGTTTGTGTTGCAGAGCAGGAGGTGCTCTGGTGAAGTAGGCAGGCTCGATATTGAGTCTGGATTCTGCAATCGAACAAGTCTGATCGCAGGTAACTTTGGCTGTGCAGTAAAGCGTACGCACAGCAATACAGCAGCATAGTGCCGCAAATATAATCAAAAAAATCATGGTGTTTCCCTCGGTGTGAGAACAATCAGGCGAGGGAGTGCCCAGTAGGGGCAATTCCCCCGTTCTGGGTTAGAGTTTAAAGACCAAAGTCTTTGAGTAGATAGGTATCTTGTTATTGCTGTTTTTGGCCAGCTACCGTTGATGCCCCTTCATCTTTGCGCAAGAAAAGAGCAGCGTCAATCGAAATCGAAAAGCGACTTTTAGGTTGGTTTTGGATTGTTAAGTCATAGCTTGTGCTTTGAAACTTAACAGTTGTTTTTTGATTGTTTTTTGATTGTTTTTTGACCGGGTAAGGGAATAAAGAGCGTACACCTGTCTATTTGGAGAGTGGAGGCATAAAGTAATTGTTTATGTTTATTTGCCTGGTATGATTGCCTAGCGTTTAAAAATGACAGTAATAGTGAAGTAATGAAAACAGGTGAAGTTCTTGTAATTGACCTTTTTGCAGGCCCAGGCGGGTTAGGTGAGGGGGTATCTTCAGTCACTGATAAGGAAGGAAATCGACCATTTAAAATCGGTGTGTCTGTTGAAAAGGAACCATCTGCGCACATGACGTTAACCACAAGGGCTTTTTACAGAAAGGTAAAAGATACTGAGGTGGGCTTAAGAAGCTACAACGATTATCTCTTGGGTAAGTTAAGCCGGGAAGAGCTATTTGCTCGCTTCGCAAAAGAGGCTGAACAAGCACAGCAAGAAACGCTTTACACTCCTCATGCCCTTGGTGATGACAACGACGATATTCATCAACGTATTACAAAGCTAGTTAAGGAGCATGGCAACAAGCCTAGAGTCGTCATAGGCGGGCCGCCATGCCAAGCTTATTCACTGGCTGGCCGTTCTCGCAATGCAGGGATAAAGAACTACAAGGCAGAAAAAGATCATCGTAACTTTTTGTATAAAGAATATTTAAAAGTGCTATCTATTGCGCAGCCGGATGTTTTCGTAATGGAGAATGTACGCGGTATACTTTCTGCAAAAATAGACGGGGAAATTATGTTCCCTCGCATTTTAAAAGATCTTAGAGCGCCGGGGCGCGTTACTAAAATAGTAACACCGAGATACAAAGTTTTTTCTTTGGTTGTTGATGCCAACGACCCAACTAACCCTACTTATGACGACCCTACCAACTTTCTAATTAAGTCGGAGAACTATGGTGTTCCCCAAGCTCGTCATCGTGTCATTCTACTTGGTGTACGTGCTGATATTGAAAAAGTACCAAGGATACTTACACCATTTGAATATAGATCAACAGTAGAGCAAGTATTGGCTGATTTGCCTAAGCTCAGAAGTGGCTTTTCTAAGCGTAAAGACAACGCGACTGATTGGGGGAGCGTTGTTTCTAAGAATGCTACCCAAGTTAAACGATTACTGAAGACGCAATTTAATCAATCAAAAGATTTAGACATTAAACCGCATAAGAATCTCGCTCGCTCTGCGTCTCAGCCCGTCGAGTGCCCAATTCAAATGCCCGAGCACTTAATTGAATGGTATCGAGCGGTTGAGCCACCTTGTGTGTTAAATCATGAAACTCGTGGTCATATGGAAAGTGACTTGCTCCGTTACGCTTACAGCGCTGCATATACACAGCTAAGTGGTGGTACTTCTCCTAAGGCGAGAGATTTCCCAAGAGATCTTGCTCCTGCTCATGAGAACTGGAATTCCGGCTCTCATGCTGACCGCTTTAGAACTCAAGCGGCAAACAAGTGCTCAACAACGGTGACAAGTCATATTTCAAAAGACGGGCATTACTTTATTCATTATGATCCGAAGCAATGCCGAAGCTTAACAGTTCGAGAGGCCGCTCGTTTGCAGACATTTCCGGATAATTATAAGTTTGAAGGGAATAGAACCCAGCAATATGTTCAAGTTGGGAATGCTGTGCCACCCTATTTGGCACAGCAGATAGGTAAGATTGTGATTGAGCTACTTAGTCAAAGCGAATAATCCCTGGTCGTGCTGCATGTTGAAATGCATTGAAGCTAATATCTGACAAAATCTGATCTTTTAGCCTAAAAATTGGCTTGCCAAGCCATTTGTTAAAATCTGGAATTGCCCCAACCTGATACATAAAAGTTACTTTAACGATATATTCCTGTTCACAAACTCTAATGTTAGGTAAACGATAAATCCCAGAATGCTTGGTTTTGTCCTGCTCTCTAAAAAATGTAAATCTTTCGTATTCAACAGGGATCATTGCGGATAAAAAGTATCTGTGAAGCTTTGTTTTCCGCTGTGCTTGATCACATTCCGCAGACAGCTCTAGAAAGCCTAGCCTTGTTGCTGCGTGAGCTTCGGCTCTTTCAGTACTGTCACCAATATCGCAGTTTAGAAATTCTTCATTCAGTAGCGCTTTGATTTTTCTGCCAAAATGGTTTTTGATTTTCTGAGCATTGTCAGGGTTGTTCATGTAGGTAGGTTCAAACTCTACCCAAGTCCCACGTTTGGTATTGGAGGCCTCAGCGTCTAACTCTTCGACATGATAAAAGGAGTTTAGATATGCTTTCACATCACTGTCTGCCCTGATTCGCTTTCCAATCTCATTGGCTGCATCAGTCCATACAGAAGGTTCTATTTGCTCATACATTGATTGTATATGGTCATGAAGCACTGGTTCTAAGCCAAGCTCTATCGCTATATCTGGTTCTTCTGCAGCATTTTTTACACCCAAGGTTTCATTACCAATTACAGATAGCATGGACTGAAGTTTGGTAGTGGTTTTATCTTTATATTCACCTAAACTTTCATGTTCGGTCGCGCGAGCTAAGTTGAACAATGAATCTGTTGTTTTTTGTGCTGCAGTTGAGACCCGGCCTTCCCAGCTACATAATGCATCGAACACCTGACTTTCTTTAGTTATAGTAGTAATTCGTTCTGCTAGGTCTTGTTGACCTGATTTGAACTGAGTCTTGTCTAGTACTCCCCAGTGTATAGGATGAGGTATATCGGTATATCGCTCATAAATCACTTGCATTACAGGATCGACAGTGCCTGCATTACGAGACCAAAAGTACAAGATGAATGGGCCACTCAGTGGTAACTTATGTAGAACTTCTGCAATTGGGCCAGCTAGTTGTTTTTCATCAACTTTTTGAAGCTCTTGAAGGTTAAGATCAGAAATTACGATGCGTGGCTTGATCATGTCGAGTTTGACGTGATCTATTCCTGACTCATTGGCGGGATCATCTCCTTGATAGTGTATAGGGAAGCATGGGTAGCCCATGCGCGTAAAACTATCTTGAAGTATATCTAAGTCTTCTTTGTTATCGTCTATAAGAACGATACTTGGTAAACTGATCATTATTATTCCTAGCAAAAAATCATTACTACTGCTGCCCCCTGATATGCTTCAGGTAGGTCTAAATCTTCTGGGTTGCATATTTGAAGTCTACCTCCGATTGTTTCCATCACTTTATCGGCGTAGTAAAGCCCAACCCCCATACCGCCAGGTCTAGAGGTTTTGAAAGGCTGGATCGCTTCTTCTGGGGTCAAACTAAAGCCAGGGCCATTATCCATAACAACTAATGCTGGACCTTCCTTAAACCAGTTGGGAAGGGTATCGATACGTATAGCAGGTTTAAAATCACTACCTTTTTTCTCAGCTTTTAAGTTTGTCCAATGAATTGAGTTATCGATCAGGTTAGTTAAGGTTGCTTGAAGTAAACCGAATGGTGCCGTAACCTCAAACGATTCTGATTCGTCAGTATTGACAGGACAAGATATAGTCACATTGTGGTGTTTGAATCGATGTGTATTAAGTTTGATAATCTTTTGAGTAAGAGCTTTGATGTTAAACGTTTTCTGTTCATTACGGCGGAGAAGTGGAGCAAAGCCCTCGAGTAATTCAGCAAGATGTTCTGCTCGTTTTAGAAGGGTTTCGTAATCATCAGACTGTCGGATTGCTTCGTTTAGATCATCAACCCCCCTTTCTACCTCGTGAAATATTACAGCCAAATTGATGCCAGCTATGCCAGAGCTTAAAGTAACCTCCCTCATTTGAAGATAGTCTGATTCAATTTGTGCAACTTTACCGCTCATTTCTTCTTCAAGCTTGTGTTTTTTGATTGTTTTTTTAATGTCTTCAATGCTCTCGGTGAAGCGAGTTGTTGCTGGTGACGCATCTTTAATATCTCCTTTTAGGTAGGCATCAAGAGCTTCACGATCATTTCTGTGCTTTAAGTGAAAATCTTCAATCACACTAGCGACTATCCATCGATAACGTTTATAAGTGTCATTATCATCAAAACCCTCACGGTTTGTTTTTTCCTTGAGACCGGCGCTATCCTCAAGGTTTAAATCAATACCACCAATAACCATTCCTGTATCGATTTTTTGACCAGGCATATTGATTCTTCCTGCGTTTAAACCGAGCCAGTCATCTTTCCCTTCGCCATAGTTGAAGACGCGGATACCATCTCGGTATACGCGTACTCCAGATTGTTCCTTTAAATAATCTTTAATTAATTGGGGAGAACCAATAGCGCTTAACACAGCTCCAGTTTTCATGAATATATAAAAGGTGCCGGATATAGGACCGATTCCCTTAATATCTTCAGGTTTTAGCAATAATGATTCGCGAATCGCTTCTTCGCGAGCCAACTCTTCTTCTTTGCTAGGTTCTAAAAGTTCAAGTTGCTCATCTTTAGTTTCTATAGAGGAAGAAGCTAGCTCTTTGAATGTTTGAGGAGGATTGAAAGAGTAGGTCGACGAAAACTGACCATTTTCATCGATAATGAAATCATATGTCCACAGTGCCTTGTCGAGTATATCTTTAGCTTCTAGTAAATCTGCGACTTCCTTTTCTCTGCCTGGAACATTCAAATTTACATCGAAGTCAGATACAGTCTTGAATGGCGAGATAAGGCTAGTCAATAGGCGTTTAAGGCGTCTTAAATCACCACGAGTCCAATGTGTGTTGTTTAAGTCACCAATTTCAATTCTTGTCCCCGTTTCTGATTTGAAATACTTAGGTGTTTCTAGAGGTGTAATTGTTACTCGCGTATCTTCAATGTACTGAGCTTCGTCAATCAATTTGGGCCAATCAATAGTTATCTGGTGTTCTGCAGAATCTTTAGCTCTTGTGTTGATTGTAAGTTGCTTACCTAATTTATGAACAGCTAGGCGGCCAACTCCTTTTTCTCCTAGAGGTAGGCGATTAAGTGGAGCTGGAGTCCTGACTTTATTTTTGCTACGTTTACTGTTTGTACCTATTTCCATCCACTTGTTTAGGATGTCCTCTTTGGTCATACCGAAGCCGTTGTGATCCCATATAATAATGTGCGGGTTATCACCATCTAAGTTCAGCGTAACGTCCACTTTAGTTGCGTTGGCATCGTAAGCGTTTTTTACGAGCTCAAATACAGCCAAACGGTCGTCGCCAATTAATTCATCACCTAAAAGCTTGAGCAAGTGGGCATTTGCTCTAAACGGCGTAATTAGTGGCATTTTATCTTCCATTTCTACCTCTCAAACATGAGTGACCTAGCCTTCTGCATAATCAAAGCTTTTGTGTTTTATTCGGTGGCCTACGATAAGTAAACTTAGAATACTGTAGGTGAGGAAATCTTGCTGATTGCCTTCACTGTTCCAATTTTATGATTAAGCAAGTAGTTTTAGCTATTCGTCTGTGATAATGCCCCTAATATCATAATTATTAAACTAGTTTTGTACTCTATGGGGGTTAGCTCACACCAATTTTTGTGTGGTTCAGGGGGGCTTTCAGCAGCGTAATAGCTTAAAATTCTGAGGTTTCTCTTAGTGTTCTGTTAGTGCATTTCATTTGTTTTCAATTGCTTATTGCGTATTCGATGTGTTGTGCCAGACTGGTTTATGAGGTGTAACTAAATGAGGAACTGGTATGGCTATCAAAATGAAAGCTGTTTCAGCGGAGGCTGCGGCAAGGCATCCTGGCAGCGCTGGTATTGAACCTCATGCTTTCACAGAAAAAGAGGCGGAGACAGCAGTTATTCGTGATTGGCTCTGGCCGCTTAAAGTGATGGTGAAATTGGTTCTTTTTGTGGCGTTGTTGTTTGCCTTGCCCAGCCCAATTTCATTTTTGATTATCCTGTTTACCGCAGCTTATTGCGTGAACAAGCTACATCGACGTTATGGCAGGCCCAGAGCCAGCACTAACAGGGTGAGACGGTTCCAAGGGCATGGATCGATATCGATGGGAGCTAGCTCGGCATCTGGCTTATTAAGTTCAGGAGTATACCAAGCTGGATTGGTTGATGCGGTAGGTGTGGAATTGATACCAGATGCCGCAGATTATGCCTCTGATTCGAGTTCTTCATTTTTGTGTGGTGATATCAATCCAGCAAGTGGCCTTCCCATGATGGAAAACTCCTGTATTGATATCGGCGGCAATGTGTTTGGGGATGACAGCATGACCAGTATTGATACTGGCTTCGATTGTGGTGGTATTAGTTGCGAACCATTTGATTCAACGATTTGAGGAGGCAGTATGGAATTGCTTTGGTATTGGCTAGCAGGGCTGCTTTTGACGATAGCTGCCGTTGGAGGAGTGTATTGGTATGCTGCTTATCAGGCCAAACGGTGTGGGAGTGGCAAGGAAGGGTAGTGTTCCCAATTTCCCTGATTTCCCACTTTCCCGAGTTCCCAAGGTTATGGCGAGTATTTGCTCAAAGATACTTAGCGATGCGATCTGCAACCTTCTGGTGTGCTTCTCGTCGCTCCTCCAGAAAATCGTGACGGTTGTAGATGCCTTCAACACCTTTGAGTTTGTGATTTAGACATCTTTCAGCCACTTGACCATCAATGCCCTCGGCTGAAGCCAGTGTTCTGAAGGTACGACGCAGGTCATGGACAACAAAGTAATCAACCCCTTCCATTTTATTTTTGGTTGGCCTCTCTTTGTCACGACCAAACAAATATTTAATAGCGGTGGTTATTGTATCTGAGCCCATGTATGGATTTTTGCTCCTCCTTCTACTCGGAAATACATAATCGGAATCAAGAGCTCTGATTTTGAGTTCTTGCAGCCATTCCACAGCTTGGCGAGGAAGTGGAATAGTTAATGGTATGCCATTTTTGGTTCTCTCTTTGGGGAGCTCCCAGATCCCATTATCTAAATCAAACTCATCCCAAGGCGCTTGGCATAGCTCGCTATTTCTGACGCCTAGCACTAGATATAAGCAGCAAGCTAGATAGTTTTCTCGTGTAAAGCTTACATTGTTCTCTCTGAACACTCGAAACACAGTTGCTATCTCGTCTTCGGTTAAAACACGCTCTCGACTTTTTTCAACACCTCCTGCGTCGTTGACACGAAAAGCTGCTGCCGGGTTGAACTGTGTGAGATCGAGTTTGTTGGCATGTCGAAAAAGCTGTTTCATGTACATCAAGGTATCATTTGCGATGCTTTTGCGGCCACTATCTACGACGCGCTTGATTACTTCTCTTACATCAAGAGCAGTGACTTGATCGATTCTTATTTTGCCCATCACTGGGTGGATTTCTTTGGTGTAGATACGCTTGGGGATGTTAGCGTGTTGCAGTCTTACTTGAAGATCGTTTTTATACCAATCATCGAACAGTTGCTCGACGGTTTCTATACCTGACCATTGACGGCGTTGACGTTCGGCCAGTGGATTTATGCCTTGTTTAATGAGCTTTCGCTGCTGGAAGGCGGCATCACGTGCGTCAGCCAGGGATAGTTCTGGATAGGATCCAAGTGTCATTTCTGGGCGGCTGCCGTTGATTGAAAATCGCAAGATCCAAAAAGGTTCTCCAGAAGTCGGTACGACGAAGTAGAGGCCGTTGCCATCTGCGGTTTTGCGTGGTTCATCTTTGGCTAAAGCAGCGACTTTTCGTGCGTTGAGCTTACCCATATAGTTCTCCTTATCATGGAAAGTTACTCACCATTTAAGGGCATACTAGATCAATCCTACTCACCATTAAACTCACCAGTTGGTTGAAAGTTTAGGCAAAGACCTGAAATCTCCTGAAAACAAAAAAAGCCCCTATTTACAGGGGCTTGGTAAGATTAAGTAAGCTCAAAGAGACTCAAAAACCCTTATTCAATGTTCTGAATCTGCTCGCGCATTTGCTCAACAAGAACTTTTAGTTCTACGCCAGAAGCCGTGATATCGGTGCTAATAGACTTAGATGCCAGTGTGTTCGACTCACGGTTGAACTCTTGCATCATGAAATCAAGACGACGACCTACAGAGCCACCTTTCTTCAAGATGCTGGTTGTTTCTTTAACGTGAGAGTCTAAGCGGTCCAGTTCTTCAGCAACGTCTGATTTCTGTGCCAGTAGAATAAGTTCTTGCTCTACGCGCGAGGCATCAAGCTCAATTTTTGCTTCTTCAAACTTGCTTAGTAGGCGTTCACGTTGCCACTCAAGAATTTCTGGCATGCGAGCACGTACTTTGATTACTTCAGCAGTGATCGCTTCAAGACGCTGAACAATAAGCGCCTTCATATTTTCACCTTCGCTAGCACGAGCATCGATGAAGTCGCTAAGACCTTGTTCGAAACCCTCAAGCAATGCTTTATTGATGGTATCCATATCCTGTTCAGGTGTTTCCATTACACCAGGCCATTGCATCACTTGGAATGGATTTAGGCGGCTATCTTCACCTGTCATTGTCATAACTTGCTTTGCTGCACCAATCACTTGCTGAGCGAGTGTCTCGTTGATGCTTAGCTCACCTTTTGCAGCAGGGTTTGCTTCGAAGCGCAAGTGGCATTCGACTTTACCGCGTGCTAGGCGTTTGCGGAAACGTTCACGAAGTACAGGTTCTAGACCACGAAACTGCTCAGGAAGACGGAAGTAAGTTTCTAGATAACGTTGGTTTACTGAGCGGATTTCCCATACTGCGCTACCCCAGTCACCTTTGACTTCTTTACGCGCGTATGCGGTCATGCTGTAGATCATGGATTGATTTCCTTGGATTGATAAATTGTTCAAACTGTCTTCATGTTAGCATAGTGAGGTGCGCTAAGTCATACACGATGAGATATCCAATGGTGGATGTATTGAATTGTCTCTAGCACTTAGGATGCTAGACCCGTAAAGCCAACTTCGCTATAATCCTCGCCCAACCAAATCCTCTTCCCCAACAAAGGTAATGTCCATGCGTCCAAATGATCGCGCAGCAGACCAAGTGCGCCCAATAAAAATTACTCGCAACTATACCGCTTATGCAGAAGGTTCTGTATTAGTCGAGTTCGGCAATACCAAAGTGTTGTGTAATGCAACGGTAGAGGAAAATGTCCCTCGCTGGCTAAAAGGCCAAGGTAAAGGCTGGGTAACGGCAGAATACGGCATGCTACCACGCTCAACACATTCAAGAATGCGCCGTGAAGCTTCAAGTGGTAAGCAAGGCGGACGTACTATGGAAATCCAACGCCTAATCGCCCGCAGCCTTCGCGCCGTTGTTGATTTAGAGGCTATGGGTGAAATCATGGTCACGGTTGATTGCGATGTGATTCAAGCGGACGGTGGTACACGTACGGCGTCTATTTCGGGTGCAAGTGTGGCAATGGCGGATGCGTTCGCTCACTTAGTTGCGAAAGGCAAACTAAAAGCGAACCCAATGAAAGGCCACGTTGCTGCAGTATCTGTCGGCATTTTAGGCGAAGACATCCTATGCGATCTTGAGTACACCGAAGACTCCGCTGCTGATACCGATATGAACGTGGTAATGACTGAAGACGGCCGAATGATTGAGATTCAGGGGACCGCTGAAGGCGAACCGTTCACCCACAAAGAATTAATGGCATTGCTGGAGTCAGCAAATAAAGGCATTGCCGAGATCGTTGCAGCTCAGAAGTTGGCATTAGAAGATTGATTGATAGCTCCCGTAAGGGGGCTATTTTTTTGATTAAGATACAGGCTAACGTCGTACGTCATTCCCGCGAAGATAGGAATTTACTAAAGCCTGGAGATTGCGTTGAGCAGACCCCTGCCTGCGCAGGCGCGCGGCTGGTGGGGTGACGACATATTAAGTTAGTCAATTTACGGCTCGCGTCATTCCTGCGTAGGCAGGAATCTAGTCAAAGCGAGTGATAACTTTGACTAAACCTTTGTCCAAATCAGGTATGACAATGGCATACCTAAACACAACAACTGAGAGAGAAAAAATGAAAGCATACCAGCGTGAATTTATTGAATTTGCACTAGAAAAAGAAGTTCTAAAATTTGGCGAATTTACCCTTAAATCTGGTCGTAAAAGCCCTTATTTCTTTAACGCTGGGCTTTTCAATACTGGCCGCGACCTAGCACGTTTAGGCCGTTTCTATGCGGCAGCATTAGCAGATTCTGGTATTAACTATGACGTGCTGTTTGGCCCTGCATATAAAGGCATCCCTATTGCGACAACGACAGCAGTTGCGCTGGCTGACCACCACGATGTGGACACTCCTTATTGCTTCAATCGTAAAGAAGCAAAAGACCATGGTGAGGGTGGTAACTTGGTTGGTAGCCCATTAGAAGGCCGTATTATGTTGGTTGATGATGTGATTACCGCTGGTACAGCGATTCGCGAGTCGATGGAAATCATTAAAGCCAATGGCGCTGATCTAGCTGGCGTACTTGTTGCTATTGATCGTCAAGAAAAGGGTAAAGGCCAGCTATCAGCGATTCAAGAAGTAGAACGTGATTTCGGCTGTGCGGTCATTTCGATTGTAAGCTTAACTGACCTTGTAACTTTCCTTGAAGAGAAAGGTGATAACGCTGAGCACTTAGAGGCAGTGAAAGCGTATCGTGCAGAGTACGGTATCTAACTATTAGCAACGTTAAAAAAGGGTCGGTATGCTTGCATACCGACCCTTTTATTTTTTAGTTACTTGGCTTTATTTTACAAAGTAACGCCATTCTATCGTGACTCTCGGCTACAGCTTGCTTGCTACAGTCGTACTTTTCCTTAAATGGAATAAAGTCACGCTGTCTATCTTTGTACGAGATGATGTAGAACTCGTTTAACCCTTTCACTTGGTCATCCGACTCAAACACCTTAGCTTGACCGTTACTGTAGTACTGGCCTGAGTATGATCTAGGGTAGACGTAGAAAGTACGGACATTAGGATCGATAGTTTCAAAGATCGCCTTATCACTGTTATCAGCAATCTTACCTGTAGCGAGCATATAAGTTGCTGCAATCAGCGCCACTGGAACAATCAGTGATGCAATGGCCAACCAAATGGTGTCCTTCTTCTTCCAGAAAATGGCCAACAAAATACCGATAGCTGGTGTGCCTGGGAGAACATAGGTTGGCAAGATATTGCTCGACATAGTAAATAGAATCAACGGAGACAACACCCACCAAATTGCAAAACTGGTAAAACCGTGATTCTGCTTTGCTTGCTCCCAACCAAATTTGGCGCGAACTAGCATTAAAATAGGCAGAATGATTGACCATGGTAATACCGCCAATAGCCAGAAGAACCAGATTTTTCCTTTAGGTTCCTCATGACCAGACCCGTATAGATCACCTGTCCAACCCGGCTCAACAAAACGCTTATAGTGTTCGCCAACGATAAAGTAGTCGATAAAGCCTGGTGTAGCGCGTTCAGCCATGATGTACCAAGGCAAAGCGATGGCAAGCATTAACAATGTGCCTTTGATGAGCGGGAAGCGACGCCACAGTTCAACAAACGCACCGATAATGCCATGTTGAACTACCATCCACGGGAAGACCGCCAGACCAAATAAGACGATGGCTACTGGTCCTTTAGCCAGCAAGCCAATCGCGAGACCCGCAAAGCCAACGTAGCCCCAGAGAGTCTCACCACGCCAGCATTGATAGAAGCCAATCATCGCTAGCGTTAAACCTACAGTAAGCGCCATATCCGTCATTACTGCACCGGCAGAAATGGAGAACACGAGCGTCGTAGATAACACAACAGCTGCAACAAGCGGGTTATAACCATTCTTTTTCGCGAACCATGCCGCTGCCCACACTACTAAGACCCCAGCCAGCCAATGTGGAAGACGTAACGTAAACTCAGATAGGCCAAACAGTTCAACGCTCGCAGCACTCATCCAAGTGAATAGTGGTGGTTTGCCCCAGAAAGGCACTCCATAATCAAACAGAGGTGTTAACCAGTTTCCGGTTTCCACCATCATTCGCGCCATTTCTCCATAACGTGACTCGGTCGTATCCATAAGTGGATAAAACCCAAGAGAGAGTAGGCGGATGAGCAACGCACCAATCAGCAAGGTCCACAGCGTTCGCTCTTTATTAATCATTTTGTTAGCTCCAACTTGTCGCCAAAACAGATAACAGGATTTCTGTTACAAACAAAACAGGATGATAGCTATATCATCCTGCCAAATAAAAACTCACGAAGTCTCACACATTCTTTAAGTGTAGGTCAATAAATTGGCAATCAATCTATTGTTAGGGAGTGTAATTTTATAAACAAAATTCAAATGTTAAACGACTTTCTTAGTTTGAAGTGCAGCTTCAATCAGAGGTGGTACAAATTGACTGACATCGCCACCATGTATGGCTACTTCTCGAACCAAGGTCGAAGAGATGAACGCATGCTCTTCTGCTGGTGTAAGAAATACACTCTCTAAACCAGGTAGCAAACGTCGGTACATATTGGTCAACCCGAACTCATATTCAAAGTCGACAGTGGTTCGTAAACCACGAATAAGCACATTGGCTTTTTCGTCTTCAGCAAAGTTGACCAAGAGGCCGGAAAACCCTTTGACAGAGACATTGTCCAAATGCTTGGTCACCTCTTGGGCGAATTCAACCCGCTCATCAAGTGTAAACATGGTGTTCTTACTCGGACTTGCTGCAATCGCTATGATCACTTCATCAAACATAGTGGCCGCTCGTTCAATAAGATCAAGGTGACCATTGGTGATAGGGTCAAATGTACCAGGGTAGATAACTCGAGATAAACGCTTTTGGGTCACAATGTTTGCTCTAGTAAGAAATTTTGTTCAGTGTAACATTTTATAGATGCGAACAAACAGACACGCAACAGTTATCATTAATCCAATGACTTGCTATTATCCTTGAGTTGCTAGGTATACGAGATAAAGAGAAAGATCACATGAAAAACATTCTGGTAGTTCGAAACGATAAAATCGGTGATTTTATGTTGGCCTGGCCGAGCTTTGCGATGCTCAAAGCGTCTATGCCGGAATGCCGTATTACTGCGCTTGTACCTAGTTATACTGTCGCTTTAGCAAAAGCATGTCCGTGGATTGATGAAGTGATTATTGATTGTGGAGAAAAGGCGGATAAACACACTCAGGCAACACTCATAAATACTTTAAAAGGTGCGAAATTCGATGCATCGATTAATCTATTCTCAACGACATATAACGCTTTATTGGTTTGGAAAGCAAAAATCCCATATCGACTCGCTCCGGCGACTAAGCTAGCGCAAATCTTCTATAACAAACGTATCAAACAAAAGCGCTCACAAAGCGCTAAGCCAGAATATGAATACAACCTAGACCTTATCCGAGCGTTTTTGACAGACCAAGGTATCAAAATTGTTGAGCCACGCGCGCCGTATTTCTCTTTTTCCCTCGATGCGTTAGCTAAGCAAAAAGAAAAGCTCTCTTCTCAACTAGAACTAAATAAAGCTAAACCATGGATCTACGTACATGCTGGAAGTGGTGGCTCAGCCAATAATCTATCTTTAGAACAATATTGCGAGTTGATTGCAGGTATCAAACATAGTGCTGAAATCGTGCTGACTGCTGGGCCCGGAGAACAAGACAAGGCAAGAGTGCTGCAACAACTGCTTGCGAGCAACGATATTCGCAGTGTGGTTTATGATAAGAATGACGGGCTGGTGGATTTTTCATGCTCACTCGCATGTGCAAGCTTGTTTGTTGCTGGTTCGACAGGTCCATTACATATCGCGGCGGCTTTAGATGTTCCAACTGTTGGTTTTTTCCCCGCTAAGCGTTCAGCAACACCGCTGCGTTGGAAGCCTTTGAATTCAGATGGCAGGCACATTGCTTTCTGTCCACCAAAAGCTGAGGACAAAGCGAGCCAAGAGAATATGACTCGCATTGATTTAGTTCAGGTAGCAGCGGAGCTTAATCCTTGGGCGGCTGAGTACTTGTCCTAACCCACAAGTCAGCGTATTTCACAAAGGTGGAGTGCGCTGACAAAATTGATAACAAAAAGCCCTGCTTACCATCCAAGAATCCAGCTTTAATAATGTACATTTTTACAAAGCAAGCAATAGCATGAATGATCCCTTGAGAGATACTTGAGCGTTTTCCACGTTTCTCTCGTTGTTCTGCCCAAGCTTTTGCGTAGCCAGCAGATTTGACTAAATAATGATGGATATCATCGTAGGTGTAGTGGATTAAGTCACCTTTCAACGTCTCAACTTGCATGTCGCCATTCGTTTCAACTTTTTCGTGAACCAAAGAATCATCGTATTGAGTTAGTTTGGTTGGATAAAGACGCAATACTTTGTCAGGATACCAACCGCAATGCTTAATAAAGCGCCCAAATACCCAACTAAGGCGGGCAAATTGGTAGATAGTGGAAGGTAGGTTCTTTTCTACAGCCTCTACAATACTGTGCTTAAGTTCAGGAGTAACTCGCTCATCGGCATCAAGCCAGAATACAAAGTCTGACTCTACATGACTTTGTGCCAAGCGTCGTTGTGGTCCAAACCCCGGCCACTCAGGGTTTGCATGAAACTTCGCACCGAACTCCGCTGCTATTTCCGCGGTATCATCAGTACTACCAGAATCCATAATGACGATTTCATCCACCCAGCCTCGCACAGACTCGAGACAGGCACGTAGGTGCTTGGATTCGTTTTTTACAATCATTGCGACAGCAAGTGTTGGTTTGGTCACGGTAATGGTCCTTGGTTTGTACCCCCGGTTATTATAGAGGGGTAATGTAATTCGTAAATTTTCGCCGTCCCCAATTATCTCGTCATCCTCACGAAAGTGAGGATCTCCCAAAGCGAGTGACTATACGTGAATAACGGCCTAGTAATTAAAGCGTACTCAACTCCACAGCGCGCTTCAGGAGATCCCATTTTTCAAGGGGATGACGGTGGATTTACCCCTTGGATTAACCTAGTCTTTCCGCCTCGATAACCCGATCGAACATTTCTATCACGTTATCTGACGAAATTCGCTGCATTGCTTTTTTATCCTTAACTCGAGCGCGCCAACTAAGCTCTGCACTTGGTTTCCCCGTCTCAGCTAAAATTGCCTCTTCATATACAGACACTACATAATCCTGATAATTATATGGCCCAGTACGCTTTGGGTTATGGTGAGCATACAGGCCTATAACTGGAGTTCCCATGGCGTTAGCCATATGAGTAGGACCAGTGTCTGGTGCAATAACTAAATCGGCTAGATCAAGAAGGGCAAGCATTTGGAGCAAGCTACTTTTACCAACCAGATTAGTAATAGGCGATGAGAGACTTTTCTCAATCTTTTCACTAAGCTCAATTTCGATCTGAGCAGGGCTTCCCGCGAGTAGTATATTCCAGCCTAGCTGTATCGCATGTTCAATCACATCAACATAGCCGTCGGCGGGCCAGTTCTTATAGCCTTTACTTGCCGCGGGCACGATGACCAAATTGCGCTTATCAGCAACATATTGCTTAGCCCAGGCATGATCTTCCTCAGAGTATTGAAGTTGCCATGTAGGTTCTGTGGCTAGTATTCCCAGCGTTTCGGTAAAAGCCATTAGCCCATCAAGAACGTGCATTTTTCTCGGGGAAGGAACTTTTACATTAGTAAATAGCCCTTGAAAGTCTTGCGCACGCTCTCCATCAAAACCAAGCTTATATTTTGCCTTGATGCCTAATGTCGCAATGCTAGCGCGAAATGCGTATTGCATGTGTAACAGAGCGTCAAATTGCTGTCCTTTCAATTGCTGCCAAAGCTGCTTGTAGCCTTGCCAACCAGTTTTTTTATCAAATACAACAACCTTGATACCGGTAATGCTCTCTAACAACCGAGCCTCAAGCTTACCAGTAATCCAAGTGATTTTAGTCTCAGGCCAATAGGCCTGAATGGCTTGCACGGCTGCAATGGTATTACAGACATCACCAATGGCAGACAGGCGTAAAATACATATGGATTGAGGTGGGGTATCAAAAAGTGCCATAAAATCGCAAAGCTAGAGTCAGATGTAAAGATTATGCAGGGGGGCGGAATGAATGTAAAATCAGATGGATGGAAAATGACTCTCCACCTTCATGTAGCCCCCTTATATTGGAGCAAGAAATTGAAAACAGTTAAAAACAACAACACAACTTACTGGTTTGATGAAAGCTTGCTGAAGGAACCGATCGAAAAGGTGTTTGACCCCCAATATTGGCAAGACAATAACCGAGTCATTGGCAGCGCTCAAGGGCGCGGAACAACGTGGTTTGTAGAAACACAAACTATCGAGGGGGCACTACGTCATTATCGCCGTGGAGGCTTGTTCGGTAAATTGGTGAAAGACCAGTATTGGTTTTCGAGCTGGGACAAAACTCGCAGCTATCAAGAGTTTCAATTGCTTCAAACCTTGATTAAAGCTGGGGTCAATGTGCCAAGACCGATCGCTGCACAGGCAACTAAAATGGGCATTTATTACAAAGCTGACTTGCTGAGTGAAAAAATCCCCAATGCTCAAGATCTTGTTTCTATTTTGCAGGAGAAGGTGTTACCAGAGTCAATGTATCGAAAGATTGGTAAAGAAATTCGTAAGATGCATCAAGTTCAGGTGAACCACACTGATCTCAATATCCACAATATTCTGATTGATAATCAGGAGAAGGTTTGGATTATTGATTTTGATAAGTGTAGTAAGCAGGCTGGTGACAACTGGAAGCAATCTAATTTAGATCGATTGAAGAGATCGTTCCATAAAGAAATACTCAAAGCTAATATACAAGTAACCGAAAAAGATATTGGTTTACTCTTGTCTGCAGCAGCTTAGCCTCAGACAAAGACTAAGCTGCAGTTATTTCTCTATTGAACTGATGACTTATTGGATGAAGCTAACAGAATAGGAAGAGTTAGGACAAAAGATAGGAAGTAAAATTGCGAATAAACCGCATAATCCGCAAAATTACTGTAAAAGCTGTTAAACACTACGTAGGAAAAAACTGTCACCAGAAACATAAAACTAGAGTACTGGAATCTCTCATTGGATGCTTTAGCTGCTTGATAGCCTTGTATGATTAATATCATCAGTAAAGTGGCGTAACACAATGAAAAAGCAAGTCCATTCTTAAAAATCTGATCCAAGTAGCTATTGTGAAGGTCAGTAAAGCCCCAATTACGTCCGTCAAATTTGAGATCTTCAAGTAGTTCTTTAGGGAGAGAGCTGAGTACGTTCTCAAATGCAATTTCAGGCTTATTCAGTCCCCCACCAAATAGTAGGTATTGCTTATCTTCAGATGCGTTCACTTTGGACAACTCCCACGCTGTTTTAATCATGACAACTCGAGCTTGAATCGACTCGCCTTGAATCGATTCTGCTGAAAAGCCTCGTTCAACAACTTCTCTTTGGAATGTATCCATTTGAAACACTGAAAATGTAAGCAATAAAATGGCGAAGATACATTTCCAACTACTTTTAATCATGATTATCGAAAAACCAAATAAAATAATAGCAATAGATACAATGCCACCTTTACTTCCAGCAAGTACCGCGGCAAAGACTGAAAGTGCTACGAATGCTACAGCGACAGCAGTTTTTGGTAACTGCTTACTGTTCAGAATATAGACTAATGAAATAGTTATTCCGGTTGCTAGAACTACCGGCCAACGGCTGTAACCTATACGTCCCCACAGCCTAACAGTCTGTTCGCTAAAGAAATCGTAAACATAGGCAAATAGGTATAGGTCGATAAAAATGCAAACTAGCGTACTTAATAGAAAGGCAATCAGGGACCACTGCATTGCTTTTGGTTTTGTATGGGCTGTCACTAAAAAGGCTGCGGGGAGAAGCAAATATAGATACTTCTGTATATACACTAGTGAGTCAGGCGTTGTTCCTTTTGAAAAAAAGGAGAAGATTAGGCCTGAGACAAAGACTAAAGCAGAAGATCTTAGTACAAGAGACTGTGAACTGTTTAGTTGAATCTCGTTTTTGAAGTAAAGTGCGAAAGCAGTTAGCAAGTAAGGGTATAGAAATACATTCATCCCAGCTTTAGAGGATGGGATAGATAAAGCCAATCCGATTAGAAAGAAAATATTACTTCGCACTAAGATGTCATAAGACTTTGTCACTTTGTTGTCTCTCATTTCATAATATATCAATTAGTAAGGGTCACCGCGATTGCTGCGGGTAGGCTTATAGGTTCAAAGCACTTAATGTCCGTTTGATCGCTCCTTTGTTAGACTGAACAAAGCTCTTTGCTACTTCCCCAATTTGGGCCCTATGTGATGGATCTTTCATTAGCGCTAGAATGGTGGTCGAAGCGGTTGCTGTGTCGTCTATGATATAGCATGCTCCAAGCTGGTGTAATTGTTCAGTGATGTCTTTGAAATTAAAATAACTAGGCCCTGTTACCATTGGGATACCAAGTGCAGCAGGTTCCAAAAGATTGTGCCCTCCTACTTTGTCACCCAGTAGACTACCCCCCATAAAGCAAACATCAGATGCGGACAGAAGAGTCATCATTTCCCCCATGGTATCGCCCAAAAAGACCTCTGTATTTGGAGTGATAGGCTGCTTCTCAGTTCGTCTAGTAACCGTGAAGCTGTGTTTTTTAGTAGCATCAAGCACGCTTTGAAAACGTTCTGGGTGTCTTGGTACCAGAATCATCAGAGTCTCAGGCAACTGCCTTAGAATTTCTCTATGGACAGCTAGTAATAGCTCATCTTCTCCTTCATGAGTGCTAGAAGCGATCCAGACCGGGCGATCTGCCATCTGTTGTCGCAGTTTTTTACCCACTTCAATATCTTGTTCATTAACGGAAATATCAAACTTAAGCGAGCCCGTGACATTAACTTTTTCTGGTTGGACGCCGAGACGAATAAATCGCTCAGCGTCATCTTGGTGTTGGCAGAGAAAGGTTGAAATACGGCTAGATAGCAGGTTGAAAATAGGCTGAACCTTGGCATAGCGTTGACAAGAACGCTCGGAAAGCCGGGCGTTAAGTATGGTAATCGGGATGCCGTTTTTTGCTACCCAGTGTAGAGTGTTTGGCCAAAGCTCAGTTTCTACAATAAGAAGTTGACTTGGATGGATTGCTTTTAAGAATCCTTTCACAGCAAAACCAAAATCGAGCGGCATATAACGATGCTCGATTATATCTCCTAACTTACAGGCTTGCTCTGCTCCTGTTGGTGTTGTTGTGGTCAATACAATAACCGTTTCCGGGTGAGCTTTCTTGAGCCTTTTAATCAGTGGAGATATTGCAATGACTTCACCGACAGAGACAGCATGAATCCATATAGGCTGAGAGCTAGTGTTTGAGAGAACAGGCGTAAACCCAAAATGTTCTTTCCATCGCTCACCAACACTCGGCTTGCCCTTTTTCTTTTTAAACAAACCGTATAGAAAAAAAGGACTGACAATGATGAGCAATAACGTATAGATTTGACGTAGCATTGCTCTACCTATGTTCTTGCAAGTTGTATCTTTCAGGCGTTGATTGCAGGAAAGTTTCCACTTGATCGGCGTAGTTCACCTTGTATGAATACTTAATGCTGTCGTGAGAGGCAAGTAAGTTGATCATAATAATATAAACGCAGAACAATGGTGCGATCTTGTTCATTAACTGGGGCTTCTCGTTGCTCCACTTCTGCACCGCGAACAACATTGGAATAATCGCAATTGGGTAGACCAGAATCAAATGCCAATAAGAAAATGTAATTGGCGATAAGGCTGCACTAACTAGCACCCCAATTACGGCACCAAAAGCATACAGTTTAAGCCATAACGACTTGTCAGAAAGGGCTTCTGTAGATGTTGAACGTTTAATTTTGCTTTTGATTTGTTGCCACCAGTCCCAGTTCGCTTTTATTGAAACCAGCACACTGAGTCCGCCAACAATAAAAATGAGACCTTTCCAAGCGTATAAAGAAGTCATTCTCAACCACTCGATACTGGTAAGCCAATCAAACTCACTATATGCAATCACCTTATTTGAAAAAAGCAGAGAGGCGTAACGGAACCAATATATTAGTGCTTTGAGCATCGGATAGACGTGAACTAGCCCGTAGCCAATGTAGCGATCGCTTTCTCGGCTGAGCTGCTCATTAACCATGTACTCGAGCAGATATGGAATCAAGGATAGTCCAAGCGCCAGCAAAGCAACCATGACTCCAAGCCATGAGACTTTCCCCATGCCTCGATAAAGCAGATAAAGAGAAAGTACAGCCAGCACAGGCCAGGAATAATGAAGCTGCATTGCTAAGCCGATAGACAGAATATGCAAGAAGGTATACAGGAACGTATTGCCACCTTCGCGCATTTTAAATGCACTCCAAAGATGCAAAGCAGCAAAAAAGCACAAATAAGATGGATTGTAGAGCAGACTGTCATATAGCAGCCACGGATTTAACCAGTACAGTGCTAACAGTGCCAAACGCATTGGATTGTCGAAAACTTGCTTAATTACCGAGTCTAAAAAAAACAGTGACAAAATGCGCAGCACAAATAACAAAACTACTGGGGCCCAGGGTGAGTCCCAGAACAATAGAGGTCCGGCTACCAACCAGGTTGTTAGTGAGCCTGGTACGCTGCCGACAGCACTGGCGGCATTACCAAAGTTAGTCCAGATGCCGGAGTAAGCCGCCAAGTAACCTTTGTGCAGCATTTGTGTTTGATCGCCCGCAATGACTTGATTGCTGGCGTAAACGAACGCAAAGACCAAACCAACCAAAAAGCCCATAAAATAAAGGGCTGAAAAATGCTTTTCTAGGAATGCTTTTGATAACATGAGTTCACTCTAGAGATTATTTGTTAATGGCAGCATCGTTTGGCTCCGAAAAGGTCCAAACTTTATGAACGACATAGGTAATGACGGGCAATATCACCACCACAATCAATACTCGAATATAGCTGTTAACATCACTGAATAGCTCACTAATGCCTTGTGCTGCCATCAGCGAGGCAAATTGAACAGCGAAAAACCTAACGGCATTCCCCCAGTTGACTTTGTTCTTGAATACAATGAGCGTCTGAGCAAAGTAAGAAAAAAAGAACGCAATAGTAAAACCACAAACATTGGCGTAGAACACATTGTCTTGAATAAAATGCAGAAACAGAAAGGCAACAGCAATGTGAATTGCCGTTGCCATACCACCTGTAAAAATGAATCTTACTATCCGATACTGGAGTAATCGGTTAAGGATGTCAGTCATTTTGCTTCTCTTCAGGGGCGTCTTGGTACTTGTCACTCTCAACAATATAGCTAGGGCGACGTTTAGATTCCATGTAGAGTCTGCCTACATATTCACCCAACACGCCAATGCCTATTAATTGCACACCACCCAAAAATAGAATGACGGTAATCAAAGAGGCATAACCAGGAGAGTCGATACCAAAGATCAGCGTCTTAATGACAGTGATGCTCAGGTACAGAAAGGCAAAGGCTGAAATGACGCTGCCAATATAGAGCCAAATACGCAGCGGCGCAGTACTGAAACTGGTGATGCCATCTAGTGCAAAGTTCCACAGCTTCCACCCATTGAAACTGGTCTCTCCGGCTTCGCGTGACTCACGTTTATATTCGACAACCGTTGTTTTGAAACCTACCCAAGAAAAAATCCCTTTCATAAAGCGCTGGTTTTCAGGTAACAACTGAATTGCCTTGAGTACTCGTCTGTTGATTAAGCGAAAATCTCCAACATTTTCTGGGATCTCTACGTGTGCTACGGCGTTATGAAACTTATAAAACAGCTCGGCAGAGAGTTTTTTTGCCCATGAATCGGTACTACGATCGACTCGTTTTGCCACTACAACATCAAACCCCTTATTCCATTCGCGTAGAAAATCATGAATCAATTCAGGGGGGTCTTGCAAGTCGGCGTCGATTGGGATGATGACTTCTCCGCGAGCCAGATCCAGTCCTGCAGTCAGCGCTGCCTCTTTACCAAAATTACGAGACAGGTTGACGGTCCGAACGTGATGATCTTGTTCTCTTAAAGATTCCATCACACTTAGAGTGTCGTCTTTACTGCCATCATTAATTAAAATGACTTCGTAGTTGTACCCGGTTTCTTGTAGGACCGATGAAATTCGTTCCATGAAAATAGTTAGTACGGCCTGTTCGTTATAACAAGGGCATACTATAGAGATAATGGGCGCGGAGTTTGACATAAGTAACCTATAGAGCGTGTTTAACTGCGTCAATAATCTGTTGATTCGACGGGATATCACCATTAGCGTTCATAACAATATGATGGCGTCCGTCGAGAGGAGTGTAGCGAAATGGTACGGTCGAGTAAAAAATACCAACGGTTGGAGTATGCGTTGAGACCGCTACGTTCCTCACTCCTGTATCCGGTGCCACCACCAATTTTGCTTTTGAAACGTAACTGATGAGTTCGTCCAAAGGCAAACAAGGCTGGATTTTGAAGTTGTCATGTGCTTCTAGGTGACGGACAAAATCACCTTTTTCAAAATCGTTTTTGCCTTCCAGATAGACATGGTCATAGTCAGGAAGTTCCTTCACCGCGCTCTCAAGTAGTTGTTTCATTTGTTGTTCAGACAGTATTTTCGACTTAGTAGAAGCACCGTTGAAGTAAAGTATTTGCAGTTTATCCTCTGTTGACTGCACGACATCTAAATTGCTTGGGTAGGCAAAATCCAGAGGCCTCTGTGGAGCGTGACCTAGCATTTTCAACATATCTAACATGCACTCCACTTCAGGCTGATAGTCTGACCGAAATACGGAGATGTTGTAGAGAGTGCCATTCAAGTATGGTTTGTAGGGAAAGCCAAATTTCAACTTTGCTTTACTTAGAGCCACCATCCAATAGGAACGTGCAGTGCCCGCCAAGTCAAAAATAATATCTTGTTCGGGAAGTTGGGAGAACTCCTGATATTTTTTCTTGATTGTCATCTCAGCCTTTTTCTCTCGGCTAGATACAAAAATGGTTTCGTCGGTCAGATCAGACGGCATCCCATACTGATAGTTAGATACACCGACTAAGGTAATTTTCGCGTTCGGGAAAAATCGTCTGGCTTCAGTCAGAAAGGGACGCACAATCACTAAGTCACCTAGTGCTGCTTGACGAATGACGGTTATATTTTTGACTTTCTCTGGTGAAAAATCGTTGTGTAGATATTGCTGGGCTTTCTTTGAGATATAGCCGCCGCGCTCACACCAGTGGTATTTCATTGCAAATTCTCTTTTGAGTTTAGTTGATGGATTGCGTCCAGAATCCACTTTGGCGGCAAGTCCACCAAACATTTCAAGTGCCCAAGAGGGCATTCACGCTTAAAGCAAGGACGACATTCAATGTCAGTATGGATTATTTTCACGTTGTTGCCGAGTGGTGGCGTATAGTCCGGTGAACTTGAGCCATAAATAGCCACAATGTTGCAGCCCACTGCCGCTGAGACATGCATTAGCCCGGAGTCGTTGCTGATAACCGTATCGCATGCCGCCAAAAGATCAACTGCTTCGGTTAACGAGGTGCTTCCAGCCAAGTTATGACAATATTGCATCGCTTCAGGGGTCAGTGCTTTTCGTATGCTCTCGGTCACCTGTTTGTCTTTTTGCGAGCCGAACAACCAGACCTGATGACCCTCTTCAATCAGAGATTGTGCAATCTCAGCATAGTGTGCATCTGGCCAGCGTTTAGCCGGCCCAAATTCTGCACCGGGACACATGCCGTAGACCTTTCGAGACGTCGACAGGCTGAATTTATCGAGTGTCTGCTGTTGAATGGACGCGTCGATAGTAAATGCTGGACGGGGGCAAGATGGCAGCTTCACCTCCTGTAGCATGGTCTCCTTCGTCGACGCGAGCGCAACAAAACGTTCTACATAGTATTGAAACACTCGCTTATCTGGGCGTAAGTCATTGAGCAGGCCATAGCGCATTTCTCCTTTCCAGCCAATGCGCTTCGGGATGCCAGCGAAAACGGGAATCAGTGCAGATTTGGCAGAGTTGGGTAAAACAAATGCATGGGTATAGCGTTCACCCTTCAACTTGCGACCCAATTTCCAACGCCCTTTGAGGTCAAAGGAGCCATGGCCGATAGGCATCTCTATCGCTCGATTGACCTGCGGCATCCTCTCCAAGATAGGTCTACACCAAGCAGGAGCCAGTACATCAATGCTGGCATTGGGATAGAGTTCTTTGAGGCGAATATACAGGCTTTGCGACATCACCATGTCGCCGATCCATGAGGGGCCAATAATTAGTGTTTTCATGGAGTTACCTTGGTATTAAGTCCTTTTTAAGGATGTTATAGTTTGTGCTCACTTTTAAAGTCTTATAGACCAATGTGATTCCATATCTGCGGGTGCGCTACAGCATATGCCGTAGCAGGATAACGTACAACCGCTTTTCGAAGTGTATCAATAACCTCATCGTCATGATGAGGTTATTGATACACTTGGTCACTAATGCCAACAACGCTGCAAGCGTTGCGTAGAGCGATCTTATCTTGTGCGTTATACGGTTTCTTTCAATAACGTCTTTAATTCTTAACCTGCCATCGGTCCATGCTCCTAATTTACTTCAACTATTTCGATGTAGGCTCAGCCTTCAGTATTACCTTTTTTCCTTCAATCATAATAAAGGCAGGAAAACGGATTTCATCACAGGCCCTAATGTAATCATAGGCTTGACCTATTGGCATATCTAGCGGGATTTCTGAATCTTCGGGTGTGCGTTTGCCTGCAACTATCTTTGTTTTGCTATTATCATTGGGTAGCAGGGTTAAATTCCCCTGAAATATTTTATCAAATAGATTAGTCAAAAACTTAGGCATGATATCATTCGCTTTACTTTGAATCTCATTCAAAGTAGAAAATTTTGAAATTTCAAATTTCTCTATATGAACAATATCTCCAGCATCAAGCTCATCGGTGATTATATGAGCCGTTACTCCATGATGACTTTCGTTGTTAATGAGTACATGAGGTACAGGGTGGTAGCCTTTGTACTCGGGTAGTATTGCAGGATGTACATTAATGGCGTATTTCGCAGAATTAATAATATTGCTTGATACGATTCTTCGCCAACCAAAAGTGATCAATATATCGGGTCTTTCTGCCAAAATATGTTGTTCAACATCTTGATAATTCAACTCTGTGAGCTTTCCACCCAGCACAGAGCTTAAGTGCTCTCTTGCTCCCTCGTCGAGTAGCGGCTCATTTTTAGGTATGATCACGCTATAATCAAAGCCGCTCAGATGCTTAAAGCTTTCTGAGTAGTCATAACCACTGAGAATAATGACTTTATTACAATTCACCAATATCTCCTTCGATCATCTCACGCATAAGTGGTTCACCATACTTAACGTCTTTAGTGAAAGTTTTGCCTAGCACGGCAGGGTAATACTTGGTTGCTAAACCATGAGCAGGGCGCACTGAACGCACATTCTCAGCAGAGATAACATCTCCTGCTTTAACATCCTGGCAAACGAACAGGGAGCGGCTAAACTGACGAATTTTCTTCATCTTATCGGTAAGTGTATAGTTCACTTTCCCGAGAGCTTTCTCAGTATTGCGGATAGTGTCGACAAGTGCTGTGAACTCGGTAGGATCAAGTGAGAAGCTTGAATCTGGACCTCCGAGGGATTTATCGAGAATAAAGTGTTTTTCTACCACACGTGCGCCAAGCGCGACCGCTGCCCCCGCGACTACATCCCCAAGAGTATGGTCAGATAGGCCAACTTCCACATCAAACGTGCTTTTTAGATTTGGAATAGTGAGCAGGTCCACCTCATCCAAAGGTGTTGGGTAAGCTGATGTACATTTTAGTAGAATAATCTCGTTGTTTCCTGCTGCACGGCACGTGTCTACCGCTAGCTCAATGTCTGCCAGGGTTGCGAGACCTGTAGACATGATAACAGGCTTACCTTTACGAGCAACGTAATCAATAAGAGGAATATCCATAAGCTCTGGAGAAGCAATCTTATAAGCAGGAACATCGAGCTTTTCTAGAAAATCAGCCGAACTAAAATCAAAAGGCGATGAAAAACAAATTAAGCCAAGTGAGTTGGCATATTCAATGAGCTGTTGATGCCATTCCCAAGGCGTGTGAGCTTGTTGATAAAGAGAGTGTAAGGTTTCACCATCCCATACCGTACCATGCTTTACCTTAAAAAGATCGCTATCGCAATCTAGCGTTAAGGTATCAGCTGTATAGGTTTGTAATTTAATTGCATCTGCGCCCACGTCTTTTGCTGCTTTAATCGTATCGAGTGCAACTTGTAAATCATGATTATGGTTAGCGGATAACTCTGCAATAATGAATGTTTTACTCTTGCTTGAAATTTCGAAGTTATCGATTTTTATAGACATGTTTATTTCTCACTATCTTCTAGTGTTATATAAAAGCCATGGGCTTCAATTAAGTTGGTTGCATCATTGCTAGGTTGACCTTGCTTAACTAGGTCGATGACAAAGTTGGTATTTTTCTCTTTTCTCTCAAGATACTCGTGGTAGTCCTTGAGGCCAAAAATAGTTCTTACAATAGCGGATTTTGGCTTGGTATTCGCTTGGAATGTAATAGGCTTACCCAAAGAAGCATCTAGTATTAGCTGCAAGTAGTCAACGGAAAGCGCGCTTTCAACCATCCAGTGCCTCCACCCTCCCATACGCGATGCTATTTCGATCATGGTTGGTTTTCCAGGCATACGAATTTCGATATGACACGCGCCATATTTAATATCAAACGCTTTAAGTGAATTAAAAGTAAACTGAGAAATTAATTGCAGCTCTTGCTTTGATATTAATGCTGGTAGCCGATGAGTTGTTTCAACAAAGTGTGGTGGTCCAGAAAAACCCATTTGTGTAATGGCTACGATCTGGTGCTGACCTTGTGAGCTGATCGTTTCAATACTGTACTGAGGCGCATCGACATACTCTTCAACTAGCACAATCTTATTAAACGAAACCTCCATAGCCTCTCGATAATAACGTACTAACTCTTGGGCATTTTTAGCTAACGCGACACCACGACCTGCGGAGCGGTCTGAAGCTTTTACTATCACAGGATATTGAATATTCAAAGACGAGAGCTCTTGCTCTGAGCGAACCTCGGTAGAAAGTGGAGTCGCAATATCATGTGATTGAAGCACTTTTTTCATGCGTGCTTTGTCTGTGGTATTGAGCGCTGCTTCTAAGCCGTTTGTTGCTAGTCCAAGCTCTTCTGCTACATAATTAGCAGTAATGTTGCCCTGCTCCGTCGCGACTGTACTAATACCAGCAATATTAAGTGACTTTGCTAGCTCTAGAACAGCAGCTAAATCGTCGATACTAATACAGTGGAAGTGATCTGCTATTTTGGCCCCAATACAAGAGGCGTCATAGTCAATAACATGAGCAATGAACTCATTCTCTTTTACTTTCTCGATAAAATCTTTTTGTAACTCGCTGCCGCCGATAATAATGTAATTTTTCACGTGATTGCCTCTGCTCTAACTATTTTTGCGACTCGTTTTGCCATCGCTTCATCACAGCGATAATCGTTGAATAGATTGACTATCTGGCAATGGATCATCTCTGCTACAGGGGCTTGCGTTGTGTCAAAGATATTAGCTAAAGACGCATAATGAGAGCTAGCAAAATCTCCATTTGAGAAGATAGAGTCTAACAACTGAGTTTTATTACTGACTAAAATAGAGAAGCGCCAATTATCGAACTCTTCACCAAGCCAAAGTTCAGGTTCTATTATCTGACGATAAATCGCATTATTTTGTGCTTTTCTATCCTTAGTTTCGACAATTTTTTTGCTGATTAACTGAAAATATTCCTCGAGAGAGTGGGGTAATACACGATTATCAAGCCAATTATCATAACGATATATAAACTTTTCCTTCGACTGTATCGAATAATTGAAGTCGGAGACTAATTTGTCATGTTCTACGTTATCGTAAGTAACATCTGGGCTGGAGTATCTAGCTGCTTGTGTTTTTGACAACCAACCATAACCACCGTAGCCTAGCTCAACATATTTAGAGTAGCCGGTACTAAAGAGTGTCATATCAATCGACTCAGAAAAAGCAGTAGCATCGATTTGTGGAATATCGAGGCACCGATCATCTATAATAACTGCTAAGTTTCTATGGGTGGCTTTAAGAGAGTCGAGATAGCTCTCCTGGTGCTTTGTATAACCAAAAGTTCGAACGAAGAGCAGACCTAAGTCATCTTCACTCTGTCTTAAAGACCGTTCCACGAGTTTGAGGTCTATACAAAGCGTTTTACGATCAATATCAAGCAACCGATAAGGTACTTTAGCTTTAATAAATGTAGCTAAAACAATCGGGCACACATTTGCCGGAACAAGAAAGCACATTGGTTTTTCCAATGAAATAAGAAAGTTATATAACACCCGAGAAGCTCGGTTCGCTGTAACCCACATGTTATTTTATCTCCGCGATTAGCTTATCTGCGCCATTTCCATCAATTAAGCTTTGTCCAAGCCGTGAAGCTTTTTCTCGAACTAGTTTAGGTTCGAGTTCGTCAATGCATTTGCCCAGATTAGTGAGAAAGTTGGCGTTGTCATACCATCCAGCAAAACGACTAAAGCCAAACTGTGCCCAATACTTAGACACTTCTTGATTATCGATAATTTGGAGTTGAACTGTTGGTAGTCCAACAGCAGCAAGCTCGTACATCGTGTGCCCACCAGTTGCAATCGCAAGGTCGGCCTGTTCCATTGCTTGTAACATATCAAGCTCTGAGGGAGAGTTAAGCAAAGTCACTTGGTTGTCAGAGACTAACTCTATTTCCTGTTGGTTCTGAAAACCAGGTCCAACAAAGACTATCAACTGGTATTCAGGGTAATTTGCCCTAAAGAAGGAAATAAGTACCGGAGATAGATTGCGGATATCGCTTCCCCCCATAGTGATCAATAGCTTATTTATCTTCTCATTAACTGTTCTGCTCGGTGGCGATTGAAAGGCTTGTTTCAAAGGTACATAACGTGGCGATGATAATGCTAGTCTCTGCTCACTGAGTAGGTGAGATTTAATAGACCAATCTATTCGGTTGTAAGATTGGTACTTCTCTTTATTGATATCATCAACAATATAGAGCTTTTTGCTGCGTGATTGAATTGCCTCTAAGTTAGTCACTTCGATATCTAGTACATCAACAATCACAGTATCATCCTGAGAAATATCTAGGCTATTGATATCACTCATCCAAGCAACGTCAGTTAAATCAATATCTGCAACGATTGGAGAGGTTCCACCATTATCAACCACCATTTCAACATGTTCGAAGTGTCCTTGAGCGGCATGAAAAATAGGTAAACACCGACCAAGGTGCCCATATCCATATGAGCCTCCAGCCATTGTTAATATTAACAGCATTGTAATGCCTTATATTTTAGCTCTGCGATAATCCAATCATCTTCAACATCAATATCTTGTGCCTGCAGCGGTGAGATATGCTCTGCCATACAGTTCTTGATGAAGAGTGTATTTTCTTTGATGACACTTTCTGTTTTTGCCCAATAATACTGACCTGAGTCATGATAACGGGCTGGTAAATCTTGTGAACGACTAAGAAGGTGCTCAGGCCAAACCATACCAATGGTGTTATCAGGCTTAACTTCCAGGCTACGCTGGATCGGATAAGAGAACTCTATTACGGGGAAAATGCCGTCTTTATTGTTTAATTTCATCGAATCATAAGCAGTTCGAATGCGATCATCGGTGACAAAAGGAGCTGTGGCAAATATGCAACACAGATGTGTTGGTTCTATGCCATCTTGTTGCTTTATTGTATCGAGAATCTCGGTGATAACATCAATGATAGGAGCATAATCGTCCGATGACTTACTTGAACGCATGAAAGGAACTTCAGCACCATATTGTTGTGCAACATCTGCAATTTCCTGGTCATCAGTTGATACGATAACTCTATCAAAACAACCAGAATTTAAGGCAGCTTCAATTGAGTAGGCAATAATCGGCTTACCATTAAATTCCTTAATATTCTTGCGTGGGATGCGCTTACTGCCGCCTCGGGCAGGGATGATAGCGATGTTCATCTATTGCTCCCTAAGGATTTTACTCAACATAGACACAACCGTGTTCTGCTGTTCATTTGTCATCAAATGGAACATTGGCAAAGATATAGCTTCTGAGTAATAACGTTCAGCTTCAGGGAAGTCACCTAAACTAAACCCCATCGTTTTATAATAAGGCTGCGTATGGACAGGAATATAATGTAGGTTCACACCAATACCTTGTTCACGCAATGCGTCAAACACTTCTTTGTGCGTTAAACCAATTTCATCTAGCTTCAAACGAATCACAAACAGATGTAAACCTGAATAGGTATTCTTTAACTGATGAGGTAGTACTAGCGGCAAATCAGATAAAAGTTCGTAATAACGAGTTGCTAAGCGATGACGAGCCTCCACGAAGCCATCCAAACGTTGCATTTGGCTTACACCAAGCGCCGCTTGTAGCTCTGTCATTCGATAATTAAACCCTAGGTCTATTTGTTGGTAGTACCAACCACCATGGCTCGCGCCAATCATTTGCTCTGAGTCACGAGTAATTCCATGGCTGCGTAGCAATGTCATTTTATTCGCAAGCGCTTTGCTATTAGTTAGTGCAGCACCACCTTCAGCGGTAGTGACGATTTTAACTGGATGAAAGCTAAATATCGTGATATCAGAATATTCACAGTTGCCAATCGGCTGACCGTAATATCGACCACCAATTGCGTGTGAGGCATCTTCAATGGTCTTAAAGCCATATTCTTTTGCCAGTTTACTGATAGCTTTCATGTCACAAGGCTGACCACAAAGATGCACCGGAACCACCACTTTTGGTAGTTTGCCTTCAGCTTTTGCATGAATCAACTTCTGCTCAAGCTTCTCGGGACACATGTTGTAGGTTTTAGGATCGATATCGACGAAGTCAACCTTAGCACCGCAGTACAGCCCACAGTTGGCTGATGCGACAAAGGTGACAGGAGAGGTCCACAACCAGTCACCCTCACCCAAGCCTAAAGCCAGACAGGCGATGTGCAGAGCGGATGTTGCGCTATTGACTGCTAATGCGTGTGCCGCTCCGGTATGAGCAGTAAGCATTGACTCAAACTCAGGTACCTTTGGTCCTTGAGTCAAAAAGTCAGAGTTAAGAACATCAACAACCGCGTCGATATCTTGCTGCGTAATCTCTTGTTTGCCGTATGGAATCACGTTATTGCTCACACTGTAAAGTTTGGATCAACATGCTCTTTGATAAGTTCACGTAGCCCTTCAATAGTTTCCCACTCGGTATTTGTCCCTGAGTTGTATTTGAAACCAAATGGTACTTTCTCTGCTTTATGGTGATTCAAGTAGTCTTCCTCTGTATATGTAAATGATACAGAAGGTAGAATGGCGTAGTACTTACCCAGGTCAATAGTATTGAGAGAGTCAGTATCGGTGATCATTTCTTCATGGAGTTTTTCCCCAGGTCGAATACCCACAACCTTCGTTTTACATTCAGGTGCGACCGCTTTTGCAATATCCATGATTTTATACGACGGGATCTTCGGTACAAAAATCTCGCCGCCAAGGTGGTGTTCTAACGCGTACATCACCATGTTAACGCCGTCTTGCAAAGAAATGTTGAATCGAGTCATCTCTTCATGAGTGATAGGTAACAGGCCTTCTTCTTTCTTCTTCAGGAAGAATGGGATAACAGAGCCTCTTGAGCCCATAACGTTACCGTAACGTACTACGCTAAAACGGATGTCTTTAGAGCCCTTAATGTTATTGGCTGCAGTGAACAATTTGTCTGAAGCAAGCTTCGTCGCACCATATAGGTTAATCGGAGCACATGCCTTGTCAGTGGAGAGTGCCACAACATCATGAACGCCGCACTGTAGGGCTGCATGAATCACGTTTTCCGCACCGTCAACGTTGGTCCGAATACATTCCGTAGGGTTGTATTCGGCGGTATCAACCTGTTTGATTGCTGCAGCATGAATAATCACATCCACGCCTTCACAGGCCTGAATCATGCGGTTTTGATCACGAACGTCACCGATGAAAAAGCGCAACTGAGGAAAATCTTTATGAGGATATTGTTGCTTCAGCTCGAATTGTTTCAGTTCATCTCTTGAGAAGATAATGATCTTCTTTACACCTTGATAGCGCTCGAGGATGGTTTTGATAAATTGTTTACCAAAAGAGCCAGTGCCTCCGGTAATCAAAACAGTCTTATTGTTTAACATAATTTTATACTTAATCGTTTATATGACCAACACAAAAGCTAGCCAGAGTGAATTCTTCACCGAAATTATAGTTTAAATGCCCTTTCTTGAGTTGGAAAGGAGAAACTGTTTAACGCTTTAAAGTATTAAATGCTTCAAGGCGATGCTCTACGTTGGTGATTCCCTCGAACCAATGAGGTTGAATATAATCATCCGCTTGTGTTACTACTCTGTGAATTACCAAATTAGGGTAAATCTTGGGAAGCGTAAACATGGTTGTGGATGCAATGGAGTACATGTGAACTATTGTGGGATGCTGTGACAGTTCGACCTCTAAAGGGAGTGGTGACTGATTCACTTCGATACCTTCCATTTTTGATAGTCGGTCTAGAAAATTTGGGTCCTCACACCTATGGGGGAAATAACGAAGCTTGTGCCCAGGGTTATCTCTCTTTGCATGTTGGATGTAAGCCAAGTAGTTAGCTTCTTTAATGCCATTCGAAGAGACAAAAGGTTGGCCGATGAAAGCAATCTCCGGTTCCCCTTTTTTGCCTTGTTCTGAGTCTATTAAGCTAGCCATCAAAGCAGACATGTCATTGAATACAACTTTAGGATATTGACTAAATTCTTTTTGGAAAATACTAAAAAACTCTACGTGATCGTACTTCAGTTCTCGAGGTAATTGGATGCCCTGCAGAAGGAATAAAGCTGCTTTCCAATTAAAGGAGTATTTTTGGACGTACTGTTCCTGGTAGATTTTGGGGATTTCAACAAAAGATGCAGTACCATCGTCGACCAGAATCTCCCTAGTAACAGTAAACTGCCCTAAAATCGCGCGTGCGTATATGTGCGTTGGTTCGGAGTGAACTAAAGTAACAGAGGTCGCTGTGAGTATTGACTTTAACCGATTGAGTGCTGGACGTAGGGTGCTCAGTTTGTGTTTATGAGAGATGAAATAAACGTTCGTCCAGCTCTGACGTTCAAGAAGTTTCTTTATGGCTTTGCCACCTCGACTTTCTCTGTCAACTGGAAGCAGAATAACATCATTCTTGAGTCCATAATGAAGTTTTGCTTCGTAGCAAAATAGGAGCTGGAGGGGAGAGAGCGCGATGAAGATGCTCTCGACGCTTTTAGTACTCTTGGTAGTCGTCATTACTTTGCTTTCCTAAACAAATAATTACCGCGCACCTTACGCCATAACCCAAACACATCGGTTTTCGGGAAAATCGCAATACGGCGGATCTGGTACGGGTCTTTATGAAATTGAAGAGGCCCGGAGTTAGTCGCAACCGCATATTGGTATCCAGCTTCTTTTGCTATGTTCTTGGAGGCTTGATTGTGCTCACCAAACGGATACGCAAAAGAAGTTAGGTTTTTACCTAAGATAGCCTCTAGCGTTTGCTTATTCTCAACAATCTCGTGGCGCTGCTGTTCATCGCTCAGCGTATCAAGTTTTGGGTGTGAAAGTGTGTGTCCGCCAATTTCAATATGGCCAGATTCTGCGAGTTGTAAAACTTGCTCGTTATCCATTAATGGCACAGACTTCTCAGGATTACTTGGATTTTCAACATCCCAACGGTTAAAAGTTTCACCAGTAACCACATAAACCACGGCTTTGAAGTTGTATTTTTGTAAAACGGGGAGCATCAGCTCTAAGTTATCGACATAGCCATCATCGACCGTCAACATAATGTAACGCTTACCTGCTTCGAGCCTGCGAATTAAACGCCCATCCTGCAGATCCTCAAACGTCAGTGTTTCAAATCCCATCTTTTTCAATAGAGCCATATGCTTATCAAACATATCGATATGCAGGTAGGTACCGTGAACGCCTTTGCCACTGTCATCTTTAATAAAGCGGTGATACATGATTACAGGCATTTCACGCTTTAGTGTAGTGACATAGACGTCTTGATAAATTTTCTCTATTTGGTCAACAATCGAAGAGAGAGTATAGTGTTCGCGTATAGTATCGCTGGTGGCCATTGAGCAATGTGCAGTCGTGAGTCCTTGCTCTACAAAGGAAGGAATCGAGCTAAAGTCGATATCGAGATCTTTTGGCCCTATATCGCCAAAGTTTGTGGCCATCGCCTCTGAAACATTTGCTTCGTCGACCATACCAATGCACTTCGCTTCACCTATAGCCAGAGTAGGGCGGCCACAAAGCAAGGATTCCATCGCAACGCGTCCGGCTCCAATCACTAAATCTGCTTCACTTAGCATTGTCGGTACATCATTGGTATAACCAACAAAGTTGACGGTTGATTTAAACTTTTCGAATCTTGTTTCAAACTTAGAGCCAGTGACCACACGAATGTCGTATTTGTCAGCGTTTAAACACTCATCAAGCAGACGATAACATAAGTCACCTTTCGGGCCCGTCAAACGACCCACAATAGTAATCACGGGTTTTGCGTTGTCAGGTGCTTCAACCCATTTGAAGTTGTCAGTCTCAATACCATTGCGACTCACCTCCATCTGCTCTAAAGGGACTGCTAAATCGTTGTGTAGTTGATCGCGAATCGCCTCACAAACAGGTAGCGCTCTATCACCCATAGCATGAAACTTTTTACGCGAAGCATGCACGGGTTGACGACCATGTACGGTTGTTACCATAGGGGTACCAGTTAGCTTACAAGCTACATGGCAGCTCCAGCTTGACGCACGAGAGTGAGCATGCACTAACTGGATATTATGCTTCTTAATTAGGTAAATAAGATAACCAACATGCCAAAAACGGCGTGGCACACTGCGTTTGTTAAAGCGCAATGAGAAAAATGGGCCGTCATGAGGTTTTGTCAGCGTATCAGAGACATAAAACACATTATGACCCCGAGCGGTGATTTCGTTACCTACCGTAGTAGCGTAAACCTCAGCCCCAGTGACTTCAAGCTGGGACAGGGCCATAAGAATATTCATCAATAAACTCTTTCTAGATTATTCAGTTTTCATGCCGTCAGGGGTATTTTTTGAGTAAATCCCTGCATAGGCAGGGATTTACTCTCCAGGATGACTAAACTTCAACCAAAATTCTTAAACGTAGAAGCACCTTGTTACTTATTCACGATCGCCAAATACTCAGCAACACCTTCAGCAACAGTCTTAAACTCGATATCACAACCAGCAGCACGTAAGTTGGTTAAATCAGCTTGAGTAAACTCTTGATAAGCACCTTTCAAATGGTCAGGGAATGGGATGTTTTCAATTTCCCCTTTACCGTGGTGCTTGATCGCCGCTTCTGCAATAGCCTCAAATGTCTCTGCATTGCCGGTACCGCAGTTAAAAATGCCCGAAACGCCATTTTCCATAAACCATAGATTTACTTTAGCTACGTCACCAACATAAACGAAGTCGCGCTTAAACTGGGCGCTACCTTCAAATAGTTTTGGATTCTCTCCAGCATTCATTTGGTTATTCAAATGGAATGCCACAGAAGCCATGCTGCCTTTGTGCTGCTCACGTGGGCCATAAACGTTGAAGTAACGGAATCCAGTAATTTGTGACAGTTTTTCGCCGTGTGCTTCCGCGTCAGCAGTTAGACGACGGACATAGTTATCGAACTGTTGTTTAGAGTAACCGTAAACGTTTAGTGCACCTTCATACTGGCGCTCTTCCTTAAATACAGTCGTCTCACCATAAGTTGCCGCAGAAGAGGCATAAAGGAACGGAATTTCACGCTCTAGACAGTAGTGAAGTAACTCTTTTGAATACTCATAGTTATTCAACATCACATACTTACCATCCCACTCTGTCGTAGCTGAACATGCTCCTTCGTGGAATACCGCTTCGATAGATCCAAAATCATCGCCAGCCATAACTTGCGTTAAAAAGTCATCGCGATCCATATAGTCAGTAATATCAAGGTCAACCAAGTTTTTGAACTTACGTCCATTTTTAAGGTTGTCGACTACCAGAATATCATTTAAGCCTGCTTCGTTAAGCGCTTTGATAATGTTGCTGCCAATCATGCCAGCACCGCCAGTTACAATGATCATAAAACGGTTCCATTTGAATAGGATAATTCAGTTGAGTATATAAGATTTCCACGTAGCTTCAAAGCAAGGGAACTAAGTTCTCAGGAAGTACCAGAGTAGAAATTAATGCTTTTCCAAAGCATGTTGACGCAGGTTCTACTCTGAGACTGACAATTGTTTGATTCTATGCGACAGAAGTTAGAATGTTATGAACTAGAGCATTGACGTTCGCTACCGGCCTACAGTAGGTCTATGTTGATAGGCATGACAACTGGAGATAGGTATGCAGTTAGCACCAAATGTAGAAGTGACACATCATGGAGGCAAAGACACAGTGACAGGTTCCTGTCATGAATTGGCAATAAATGGTGAATCTGTGCTAATTGATTGTGGGCTTTTTCAAGGAGCGGATTCTTACAATCAGACTCTGAAGATCGATTTCAGCTTAAAGCATGTGCGTGCTTTGATTCTGACGCATGCCCACATCGATCATATTGGTAGGTTACCGTGGTTGTTTGCCGCAGGGTTTCGTGGGCCTATTTATTGCACCCAGGCAACGGCTTATTTGGTTCCATTAATGTTATCCGATGGTCTTAAACTAACGCTGGATCTATCTAAAAGCAAAAGAACGCAATTCATTGATTTAATTTTTAAGCATCTGAAACCTATAAACTACTCAGAATGGACACCTATCAAGTCGAATTATGGAGGTTATTTCACTTATGTAAGATTCAATCTCGCCGGACACATTTTAGATAGTGCCTATATTGAGTTAAAACTGCCAAAAGATGAAATAGCAGTATTCTCTGGAGATTTAGGACCTAATCATACGCCATTACTACCAGACCCCATTCCCCCCAAACGTGCTGACTACCTATTTCTAGAATCTACCTACGGTAACAAATGCCATGAATCGATCGATAAACGCACTGAAAGGTTATTGGCCATTATTAAACGAAGTTTAAAAGATGGAGGCGCGATCATTGTGCCTGCCTTTAGTGTTGGCCGAACACAGGAGTTGTTGTTTGACATTGAGTCACTACTGCATCATCACCAACTGCAATCGACGATTCCTATCATTGTTGACTCTCCCATGGCAGCCAAAGTCACTAAGGCTTATCGTCGTTATCGTAAGTTGTGGTCTAAAGAAGCGAAGCAGAAGATCCAGCAAGGTCGCCAACCTTTGAATTTCCTGCAGTGTGTAGTTATTGAAAGTCATCAGGAACATTGTCGAGTGGTGAATAGACTAGCATCGACAGGAGAGGCTGCGATTGTCATCTCGGCATCTGGTATGTGCCAAGGAGGCAGAGTAGTTGATTATCTAAAAGCTTTACTTCCAGACAGACGAGCAGACATAGTGTTCTGTGGTTATCAAGCGAATGAAACGTTAGGTCGTGATATTCAAATAGGTAAGGAACAAGTTTGGATAGACGGTACTAGTATCGAAATGAATGCAATGGTTCATACAGTATCAGGTTACTCAGCGCACGCCGATAGAGATGATCTCATAATGTTTGTAACAGGTTGTAGGGAGTACTTAAAACAATTGCATCTGATTCATGGAGATAGTGAAGTTAAAGCGGATTTTGCACGTTTGCTCAAAGAAGAACTAGTGGATGTGGAAGTAGTGAAATGAACATCATATATAAACAGACTCTCGCTCTGTATTTCATCAATGACGAGCGGCATGTTGATTTTGTACTTTAATGTCATAATTGTGTAAATTTGAACTACCTCATACTTTCATAAAGCCAGCCTATATAGAGAGAGGGATTTATCTTTATCTTGCGCCTTTTTTAATGAACAATACTCGCAGAAATGGAAATTTGAGGGCGAAAAGAGCATACAAGTGCCAATTGCCCAGAAGGAAAAATCAAGCGATAGAGCGAACTTAGAAGGATGATTACGTTTGAGCTTGAAATGATGTCAGTCAGTTGTAGCTAGTTGTCTAATTCTTACCTCCCTTCATTTGATACTTATTAACTAGCGGCCAATGGTGTTTATCTGAATTTGGTTTTCTTATCTTTGTTGTAATGTTTGAGCGGTCGCGAATCAAATTGGTTTCCTATATAATCTTCGCAAATTATCTTTATGGTGCTACGTCATAAGGACTCATCTCATAACATAAAGGCTTAGCTTTTGAGGGCTTGACTCAAGGGCGGTAGCGTATTCAATTTTAAGGAATATTTGATGAAACTACTCGTTACTGGTGGCGCTGGATTTATCGGCTCTGCGGTCGTTCGTCATATTATCAATGACACTTCGGATGAAGTTGTGAACGTCGACTCTTTAACTTACGCTGGTAATCTAGAGTCGCTAGAAAAAATCCAATCCAATGAGCGCTATGCCTTTGAGAAGGTTGATATTTGCGATCGTGCCGCGCTGGATCGCGTATTCTCTGAGCATAAGCCTGACGCAGTAATGCATTTGGCAGCGGAGTCCCACGTGGACCGTTCTATCGATGGCCCAGCGGCATTTATTGAAACCAACATTGTAGGCACCTACACGTTGTTAGAAGCGTCTCGTGCTTACTGGAACACCTTGGATCAAGACCTAAAGAAGGCGTTTCGCTTTCATCACATCTCGACTGATGAAGTCTACGGCGATCTAGAAGGTACCGATGACCTGTTTACAGAAGAGACATCATATGAACCTTCTTCTCCTTACTCGGCTTCAAAAGCGTCGAGCGATCATTTAGTTCGAGCATGGTTGCGAACTTATGGCCTTCCTACAATCGTCACGAACTGTTCAAATAACTACGGTCCGTATCACTTCCCAGAAAAGCTTATTCCTTTGATGATTTTAAATGCCTTGGACGGAAAACCACTTCCTGTATACGGCGACGGTATGCAGATCCGTGACTGGTTGTTTGTAGAAGATCACGCTAGAGCACTGTACAAAGTGGTTACAGAGGGTGAGGTAGGTGAGACCTACAATATTGGTGGTCACAACGAGAAGGCGAATATCGAAGTTGTTAAGACTATTTGCTCTCTGCTAGAAGAGTTGGTTCCAAATAAACCTGCGGGTGTTAACGCTTATCAAGAGCTTATCACTTACGTGACAGACCGCCCAGGACACGATGTGCGTTATGCCATTGATGCGTCGAAGATTGAACGTGAATTAGGCTGGAAGCCTGAAGAAACTTTCGAATCAGGTATTCGCAAAACGGTCGAGTGGTACTTGAGTAACAAACCTTGGTGGAGCCGTGTACTGGATGGCTCATACAGTCTAGAGCGCTTGGGAGCAGAGAAGTAATATGAAAGGTATTGTCTTAGCTGGTGGGTCAGGTACCCGCCTATATCCTTTGACTCGTGGTACGTCGAAACAGCTACTTCCAATCTATGATAAGCCAATGGTTTATTACCCGATCTCTACACTGATGCTTGCAGGTATTCGAGATATCTTGATCATCACAACACCCGAAGACCAGGCTGGCTTCCAGCGACTTCTTGGTGATGGCAGTGATTACGGTATTAATTTGGAGTACGCCATTCAACCAAGTCCAGATGGTCTTGCTCAAGCATTTATTATCGGTGAAGAGTTCATCGGCGATGATTCAGTTTGTCTTGTATTGGGTGACAACATATTTTACGGACAGGCCTTCAGTAAACAGTTGCACAATGCTCGAAGCTTAACAGAACAGGGGCTTGCTACGGTATTTGGCTACAAAGTCAAAGATCCAGAGCGTTTCGGTGTAGTCGAGTTCGATTCAGAAATGAAAGCGGTATCGATCGAGGAAAAACCGGTCGAACCTAAATCTGATTATGCAGTCACAGGGCTATATTTCTATGACAACCGTGTCGTTGAGATGGCGAAGCAAGTCAAACCATCTGAGCGTGGGGAACTCGAGATCACTACGCTGAATGAGATGTACTTAAACGATGGCTCTTTGAATGTTGAACTGCTAGGCCGCGGATTTGCTTGGCTTGATACCGGAACGCATGAAAGCCTACATGAAGCTTCTTCTTTTGTTCAAACTGTTGAGCACGTTCAGGGCCTGAAAGTTGCTTGTCTTGAGGAAATCGCATGGCAAAACGATTGGCTTTCTGATGATGAACTTAGTGCAATAGCGAAACCAATGCTCAAGAACGAATATGGTCAGTATTTGACGAGATTGGTGGCGGATAAACGCAAGAGAGTGAATAAGCAATGAAAGTACTGATTACAGGTTGCCAAGGACAAGTTGGCTACTGCCTAGTTGAGCGTTTGAGTAAACGTTCTGACATTGAAGTTGTTGCCCACGATCGGGATGTGCTCGACATCACTGACTTAGAGCAAGTCAATGCATTGATTGCTGACATAGCTCCGGAGGTAATCATTAATGCTGCTGCTCATACCGCGGTTGATAAAGCGGAGAGTGACATCGACCTCAGTTACGCCATTAATCGCGATGGTCCTAAGTACCTAGCGATGGCTGCAGAGAGTATCAATGCACTGTTACTGCACATATCAACGGACTATGTTTTTGATGGCATTAAATCTGAGCCTTATTTAGAAGATGATCAGACAGATCCTCAAGGGATCTACGGTAAGAGTAAACTAGCGGGTGAGCAGGCTGTTCAGGAGCATTGTTCTAAGTACGCTATCTTACGCACTGCTTGGGTATTTGGCGAACATGGGAACAACTTCGTTAAGACAATGTTGAGACTGGGTGCTGATAGACCAGAGCTTGGAATTATTGGTGATCAGTTTGGTGGTCCTACCTACGCAGGTGACATAGCGGATGCCCTTATTGAGATGATGGACAAATTTGAAACGCGTGAGAATGACCCATCAGGTATCTATCACTTCTCTGGTTCTCCTCATGTCAGTTGGTTTGAGTTTGCCAGTGAAATCTTTTCAGAAGCTAAAAAACATGGCGTACTCGAAAATGTACCTGCTGTAAACGAAATTACTGCGGATCAGTATCCACTGCCAGCACCTCGCCCAGCAAACTCACGACTAGATTGTAGTAAAGTAAAGTCTGTATTTGGAATTACTCCAAGTGATTGGAAGCATGCTCTGAACAATATTGCGGAATATAAGTAATGAAAGTAATTGATACCAAAATCCCAGAAGTAAAAATCATTGAACCTCAAGTGTTTGGTGATGAGCGTGGTTTCTTTATGGAAACATGGCAGCAAAAGAAATTTGAAGAGTTTGTTACTGGTGGTAAGCCAACTACTTTTGTTCAAGACAACCACTCTAAATCGAAGAAAGGTATTCTAAGAGGTCTACATTACCAGACGGAAAACACTCAAGGTAAGCTAGTTCGAGTTGTATCGGGCGAAGTTTTTGATGTGGCTGTTGATGTTAGAAAGGGCTCTGCAACATTTGGTCAATGGGTCGGAGTTACACTTTCGGCCGAAAACAAGCGAATGTTGTGGGTACCTGAAGGTTTTGCTCATGGCTTCTATGTGACGAGTGATGAAGCAGAGTTTGTTTACAAGTGTACTGATTATTATAATCCAGAAAAGGAAGAGTCGATTGTTTGGAATGACAATACCATTAATATAGCGTGGCCATTAGTACAAGAGGCTCCATTGTTGTCGGAAAAAGATAAGCTTGGGAAGCAACTACAAGAAGCTATTCTTCTGTAACAATGAAATAGTCGGAGTTACTATTTGTATGAATCAAATATTTAAAACCCTAGTTAGCAACAGCACGTTACTTATACAGATGTCAAAACGTGATATTCTAAGTCGCTACAAGGGTTCAGCCTTTGGCTTAGGGTGGTCGTTGTTCAACCCCCTGATGATGCTCGTGGTGTATACTTTTGTATTTTCAGTTGTATTTGAGGCTAAATGGGGAGTGAAAGGCGCTAGCAATAATCAAGTTAATTTCGCGGTCGTGCTATTTTCAGGCATGATCGTGTTCAACGTGTTTTCTGAATGTTTTAATCGAGCAACAACTTTGATTACCGCTAATGCTAATTACGTAACAAAGATCGTCTTTCCATTAGAGATTCTTCCGTGGACGATTCTTTTTAGTGCTCTATTTCATAGCGGAGTGAGTCTTCTTATTTTAATGGCCTCATCATTAGTATTGATGGATGAGTTACATATGACGATCCTTCTCCTTCCTTTAGTGTGGATCCCTTTCTGCATATCCTTAGTTGGATTAATGTTAGTGCTATCTTCGGTAGGTGTGTATTTTAGAGACCTAAGTCAAGTAACCGGAGTTTTGACAACTGTCTTGATGTTTACTTCGCCTTTGTTTTTCCCACTTAGTGCATTACCTGAGTCTCTGCAGCCACTCTTAATGCTAAATCCATTAGCATATTTTATTGAAGAGACAAGAAATCTCACCATCTTCGGTGAACTTCCAAATTGGTCACATTTATCGATTGCCTATGTATTATCTCTAATTGCGCTATTGATTGGTGACAAGTGTTTTAAAACACTGAGAGCAGGTTTCGCAGATGTCATATAATAAAGCAATTACACTTACTAAATTAAGTAAGTGTTATCAAATTTACGATAGCCCTAGAAATCGCCTTGTTGGTCCACTAAGCAATAAGATTCGTTCTATCATAGGTTTAGAACAAAAAAGTTATTACACTGAGCATTGGGCTCTCAAAGACATTAACTACAGCATTGATAAAGGTGATTCTGTAGGAGTGATCGGTCGCAACGGTGCTGGCAAATCAACATTACTACAGATTTTGGCAGGTACTCTTATACCTACCAATGGAGATATATCTATACATGGGCGTGTGGCCGCATTACTCGAATTAGGTGCCGGGTTTAATCCGGAGTTTAGTGGTCATGACAACATTTATATGAATGCAAGCATCTTGGGGCTTTCGAAAGATGAGATTAATGAGAGCTATCGGTCTATTGTAGAGTTTGCCGATATAGGCGACTTCCTCCATCAACCAATAAAAACATACTCGTCTGGAATGTATGTCCGACTAGCATTTGCGATAGCAGCGAACGTTGAGCCTGATGTATTAATAATTGATGAAGCGTTGGCTGTTGGAGACATTAGGTTTCAATTGAAATGCTTGGAGAGAATGAATGAGTTGAAGTCTAAAGGCACTACAATATTATTCGTGTCTCATTCACCAGAACAAGTAAAAAGGTTTTGCAATAAAGCGATTTGGATTGATGGCGGAGTTATTAGAGAACAAGGAAGCTCTAACGAAGTTTGTGATAAGTATAATGATTATATGTGTCAGGTAGACTCTGTTGATGCAGATGTAAACGACGAGAAAAGTATCGCATCATCACCAGCCAAAATATTGAACACGACATTAAACTCTTATTCTCTGAAAACAGGTTCGAAGCTTATAGTTACAATCGAGTACGAAGTTAATGACGAAGTTGTCGACGGGTTGCTTGCCGGTGTGGCTTTATATTCCTCGGATAGAAAATATCTTTTTGGGATTAATACAGATCTAGATAATATGGAAATTGCCAATAATAAAGGAATACACAGAATAGACTATGTAATCGAAAAACTTCCTCTCCTTCCTGGAAGTTATGGTTTTGATATTGGATTAATGGGGCAAAAAAGTTTGATTGGGTTCGACTATAAAACAGAGGCAGTAAAGCTCCAAGTATACAACGACTATAAGGGTGAAGGTATATTTTATATTGAACACCATTGGTCACAAAATGACAAGGGCTCAAGTTGATGCAAGCAGTAAACAAATATAGTCGAGAAGGTATTGCCAACCAAAATGACTCACTTCACTTAGTGTCTTCCATGGTAAATGAACACTCTAGAGTGCTTGATGTGGGTTGTTATGAAGGTGCACTAGGAAAACACCTGATCGAAACCAAACATTGCGTAGTTGATGGTATCGAATATGATAAGGATGCCGCAGAAGTTGCTAAAAAGTACTACAGGAACGTTACAGTTCTCGATCTTAACTTGTTGGAAAAACAATTCGATCAAGGTCCTACATATGACTACGTAATATTCGCCGATGTTCTAGAGCACTTACTAACCCCCGAGAAAGTGCTGTCCGTATTTAAAAAACTCTTGAAAGATGATGGTAAAATAATCATCTCAGTCCCTAACGTTGGATATCAAGGTGTAATCGCTAGCCTCGCGCAAGGGGAATTTAATTACCAGGATACAGGGATTCTTGATAAGACTCATGTGAAGTTTTTCACAAGGAAGACAATAAAAGACTTGGTCGAGTCATCTGGCTACTATATTTATCAAACCCAAGACGTAATTGTACCTAGTTCTTTTTCAGAGTTTAAAGATCTATTCAATATTCATAACGCACAGCACCAGGAAAAGCTACTAGCTAATTTTCCCGATGTCGATGTCTACCAATTTGTCATGTGTTGTGGGTTGAAGGATATTGAAAATCCAGTAAGTAATAATTCAAATAAAAGTCAAAGTTCTCCATCATTTAAGTCGACCCTGTACTTTAAAACGATTGATAAAGGCTACGAGGAAAGTAATAGCTCATTCCTACTTACACCTTATAGTCTTGTACCATCAAAATTGACATACTATATTCCAAGTGAAGTTATATTTGAAGAACTTAGATTTGATCCATTGGATGAGGATTCATATAGTATAATAAAATCAATAGTACTAAAAAGTGAAAGCGACGAAATACTTAATATCGTAAACCTTGCCGACGTATTACCTGGAAATGAAAAAACAGAAACACTTTTGACAACGAAAGGCCTACTAATATCCGCGAGCGAAGGAGGCGATCCTAGTGCGATTATTGATATATGTAATAATGGCGATAAGTTGGCAAACAAAAGTTTAAAATTAGAGATAGAAATCGACTTGCTAAACTCTGAGTCTCGTTTTTATCATCTAGCAAAGTCTCTAGCAGAAGAAAATCAAAATCTAATAACGTCTAGTAGTTGGAGGTTAACTTACCCACTTCGATGTTTTCATTTAGTGTTGATTAATAAAGTTATTCCGATAATAAAATTATTACGGAAAAGAACATTAGGTGATATTACTAAAGCGCTTTATGCAGGGATAAAGAAAGAAGGGCTAGTTAAATATTGTTCAAGAAAGATAAAAGATCTTTATTATTGCAAAGGAAGCTCTCCCGTTGAGTTATACAAAGAGTACTTAGTTCGCGAACCGGAAGTATCTCTTAGGTCCCAAAGAGAGGCTGTTGATAATCTCAAGAACGTAAACCAACCTTTAATCTCGGTTATACTTCCCGTCTATAATGTCGGGGAAAAGCACCTAGTAGAGTGTATCGAGTCAGTAATAGCCCAAAGTTATTCTAACTGGGAGTTGTGTATTTGCGACGATGCATCCAACAAAACTCATATTAAGACTACACTTGATTACTATAGTGAAAAATACGCTAATATTAAAGTAGCGTACAGAAAAACGAACGGTCATATCTCAAACACGAGTAATGATGCAGCCAATTTAGCATCGGGTAGTCACTTAGTGCTATTAGATCATGATGATTTGCTTCATCATGATGCACTGCTTTTTATGGCAAATGAAATTATAACGAATCCAGAAAGCGAATTAATATACTCAGACGAAGATCATTTGAGCTCTAGTGGTGATCGAATCGAACCTTTTTTCAAACCAGATTGGTCTCCCGCCCTGCTGTATAGCCAGAACTATATTGGACATCTTGTTTGTATTTCGAAATCACTGTTTGAGCGAGTAGGCGGCTTTTCTGTCGGCGCAGAAGGTGCTCAGGATTATGACTTATTGCTAAAAGCTAGCGGTCTAACCAAGTCTGTTTCGCATATACCCAGAGTTCTTTACCACTGGAGAGAGCACGAACAATCGACTGCAAGTAATGCAAACAGTAAACCTTATGCACATGAAGCTGGTAAGAAAGCTTTAGCAAAACATCTAGCGGAAAAGTATGGAAATCTGTATTCGGAAGTCGAAGATGGAGATAATTTGTTTACTTATCAGCCAAAGTTTACTCTAGAAAGGGCTACTAAAGTCTCAATAATAATACCTATTAAAGACAAAGTGGAATTGCTGATAGAGTTAGTGGAAAGCATCGAAAGTAAAACGACTTGGAAAAATTACGAAATAATCATTGTGGATAATGGTTCAGTCGAGAGCGAGACGAAAGAATATCTGGCCAAAATAGGTAAAATGGAACACTGCAAAATTGTTGAAGACAATAGTGATTTTAACTGGTCTAGGGTGAATCAAGTAGGTGTGTCGGTCGCTACTGGCGATGCCTTTGTCTTTTTAAACAACGATACTGTTGTTATCTCAGAAAACTGGCTTGAATCGTTAATTTCTTGGGCACAATTACCTGATGTCGGTATTGTGGGACCACAACTTCTCTATGAAGATGGAACGATTCAACATGCAGGTATAGTTGTTGGGATGAACCAATGGGCCGATCATGTGTTTAAAGGCGAAGATCCGGTCCATAAAGTTGGACCGTTTGTTTCACCAATATTGACCAGAAATGTATTGGCGGTAACAGGGGCATGTCAGGCTATTACTAGGGCCAAGTATGAAGAACTCGGTGGGTTTGACGTAAATTTTGTAATTTGTGGGAGCGACGTAGAATTATGCCTTCGTGCCCATAACCATGGTTACTTTAATGTATATCTATCTACAGTACAGTTATATCATTTAGAGTCTAAAAGTCGAAGCAGTACTGTACCTGATGTAGATTTTGAGTTATCAAGAATCAAATATGAACCATATCGAACTAAGACAATTGATCCGTTCTATAATGCAAACCTAAATCTAATGTCGACAAATCCAGTGGTAAAAACATGATTAATTGGCTGATAAACCATCTATTAAAAAATAGATACGTCTACGATAAAGCAAAAAACGCATATAATCGTGCAACCAAAGAGCAGGGTCGACAAGATCTTACCGATATTCCAGAGGCTACACCATTTCGAATGGAAGCTAGCGAAATAAAGGAAGCTCGAATCAACCTGCTGGTTCCAGCGTTATCTGAACAACATGTTTTTGGTGGCATATCAACTGCTTTAAGGTTTTATGAAGAGTTAATTGAATACTTCCCTTCCGCTAGGATCATTGTTACTGATGAGACTTCAACTCAGCTTAAAGACAAGCAATACTACTCAAGTTGGAAGGTTAAAGATATTGGAGAAAAAGATATAAGTGATAATGTAATTGTTGTTGCTGGAAATAGAATCGGCAAACAACTTTTCATTAGAGAAAATGACTATTTTGTATCTACAGCTTGGTGGACCGCAATAAACGCATTCCGAATGTTGGACTGGCAGGAAAAACAATTTTCACTGAATTTACAGCGCAAACAAGTGTACTTCATTCAAGATTATGAACCAGGATTTTATGCATGGTCGGCAAGATACGCGCTAGCTGACGCAACCTATAGAAAACAATCAAAAACTATTGCAATTTTTAATACAAAGCTATTAAGTGAATACTTTAGTCAAAAAGGCTATAATCATGAAGTTGCATACCATTTCGATCCAGTATTGAATCCTGTTCTTAAAGCGAAAGCCGAGAAATCTCATAATCCTAAGAAACTTAAGCGGATTCTATTCTATGGGCGTCCTTCCGTCGAAAGAAATTTATTCCCACTGATTATTCAATCACTAAGACTGTGGGTTGAAAATAATCCAAATGCTTCTGACTGGGAAGTGCTATCTGCGGGTGAAGATCATGAGCCTATTGATCTTGGCAGGGGAGTAATGGCAAAGCCGTTGGGTAAATTATCGCTTGAAGAGTATTCAAAAGTGCTTGAAGAAACCTCTGTCGGTGTATCATTGATGTTATCCCCACATCCAAGTTATCCACCTCTTGAAATGGCAGCATTTGGAGTCAGAGTCGTCACAAATAACTATGAGAACAAGGATTTGACCAAATTGGTTTCGAATTTAGACACTCCAGTGACTCTTGACCCCCAAGATATATCATTATCAATAGCAAATGCATGCGATGCTCATGATGAAAAAAGTAGGTGTGAAATTCGAAATGACGTCTTTACTAACGAAAGTAGCGAATTTCCTTTTGTCAAGCAAGTCGCTAATATATTAATAAGTGATACTAAGGGGAAAGACATTGGATAAAATAGTACTTTTTGTTCCTTGCTATAATTGCGAGAAACAAATCACAAGGGTTATTAAACAACTCGAAACAAATAATCACTTCGAGTATTTTTACGAGATAATGATTATTGATAATGGCAGTAGCGATGGAACAATAGACTCCGCTATCAATATGGTTAGAGCTTCTAAGATTAACAATATTCGAGTAGTGAAAAACAGTCAAAATGTCGGCCTGGGAGGGACCCATAAGCTTGCATTTAGACATGCAATAAAGATAAATGCGTCACACATTGCAGTTCTACACGGTGACGATCAAGGTCAAATTAATGACCTTGTAAATATCCTGGAAAATCAAGAGCATAACGAATATGACTGCTGTTTAGGAAGTCGATTCGACCCTCAGTCAAAACTTGCAGGGTATTCAAAATTTAGAATCTTCGGCAATTACGTGTTTAATGTCATTTTCTCTGTAGCAGCAGGGAAAAAAATAACTGATTTGGGCTCTGGATTAAACATATATAAAGTGTCAGCGATTAATGACAAGAAAATAGAAATGTTTTCAAACGATCTTACATTTAATTGCTACATGGTTTTGTACTCAATCAATAAAAATCATAGTATGAAATTCTTTCCAATAACATGGAGAGAAGATGATCAAATATCTAATGTGAAATTGTTTAGCCAGGCAAAGAAAACTCTAAAGATTGCGAAAGAGTACTTTTTTAGAAAGGAAAAAGGCTTGGTGTGTAAAAATAATGTAATCGACTTCGATTCTATTTACTTCATCGAAAAGTATTCCGGAGAAAAATATGATTAACTTGGTAGTACCAATGGCTGGCCTTGGTAGCCGCTTTTCCAAGGCTGGTTACAAGTTTCCTAAACCACTTGAAGATCTTCACGGTAAGCCATTCTTTTGGTGGTCGATTCAATCTGTAGCCAGAGAGATTAAAATTTCGTCGCTAACTTGTGTGGTATTGAGAGAACACGTAGAGACCTTTGATATTGACAAGAAAGTACTTGGCTATTTTCCCGATGCAAAATTTGTAATCTTAGACGAGCTAAGTGATGGAGCATTGGATTCTGCAATGGCAGGACTGAAGTCATGTGATAATCAAGAGCCTATCTTAATAAACGACTGCGACCATGCTTTTGAAATTAAAGGTTTACCTGAGATTGTGAGCAGACTATCGTCAGGTAAAGTCGATGGTTATCTTTGTCACTTCAAAGCTGATTCGCCGGCGTATTCGTACGCAAAATATAACAAAGACAGTGGTCTACTTGAGTTCACTGCCGAGAAAGAAGTGATCAGTGAATTAGCAATCGCCGGGCTGTATATGTTCAGAAATAAGCAAATCATCGAATCATACTTTGAAGAGTATAAAGAAAAGTGTACATACAACGAGACTTTTATTAGTGGGCTATACAACTTTATGGCTCAAGATGGTATGTTAATCAAGGGCAAACAACTCGAAAGCCATCTGTCTTTTGGGACACCAGAAGAACTTACTTTAGCCAAAAGAAACTTACCATACATCAATTGGGAATAAAGAGGTCTAAATGAATTTCTTTTATTTTTCTTTAGCGGTTCTCCTATTGATTGTAGGTCACTCCGTTCGGGTTCGTAGATGGAATAATATTCTCCCAAGCGAAAGTGACTCATTGAGATCTGTACAATTTGCATCACTTTCACTAGGTTATGTTATTAATTTTTTCGTCCCATTTAAGTTAGGGGAACTAGTTAGGGCTTGTTCCTATTCTTTTTTGGGTAAGAGAGATCTGTCGGTTAGTCTCGCTTCTGTGGTTTTTGAGAGACTTATCGATATTTTATTGTGGTCCGTTTTAGCTAGCCCGTTCCTAGTATTAATTGTTGGTAATAGTATCAACCTTGAAAGCAATAATCTCCTCGGTATTGTTGTGTCTCTACTTGGAATTACATTCTGTGTGTTGATTGCAACAAAAGGAAGAGTCAAGTATATATCAAACTACATCTCATCAATCTTTAATGATGAAATATCTTATAATTTAAGGCATTTCTTTTGGGCATTGGGAGAAAGCTACTTGCGAGTGCGAGGAAATTTACTAAGCTTTACAGTAAACACACTCATGATGTGGCTTCTATATGCCTGTAGCTACCTCTTTTTGTCTCTTTCACTAGACGCACCAATTGCGGTGCTAGTATCCTCTTTGTTTAATTCACCTTTGAGCTCTACTTTGGAGGTCATTGTTAATAACGTTAGTGTAGCGGATGCTGTCGTTATCTCCATTTACTTTTTATGTCCTGTTATTTTTATATCAGGCTACGTCCTAATAAAAAATAAGTTTAGTTATCAGCCTAAAAGAGTCATTAGTTGGTTTGCTAACCCAAGCATGCAAATGCCAAATAAAAAAGACTATTTTGCAAGTAAAGAACAGTTCAAACTGTTCCTACTTCGTAGCTTTAGAAACGAAGTAGGGATTATCTCCGAGTTTGATAAATTTGGGATGGGCGATAAAGTTGTTCTACATCGAATATTTCACGGCGGATCTGATGCTTTGACTACCTTAATCGAAAATTCGGGAAACCTATACGTTCGTAAGTTCGCTTCCTCGAGAGGTAAAGAAAAACTCCTGGCCCAAAAAAGCTGGCTAACAACCCATCAGGGTGATCTCCCACTCGCTTCTGTTTCTGATGAAAAGAGCAGCACTGATTGTTACGTGTACGATATGCCTTATAGTACTACTTCAGTCGATTTTTATGAGTATATTCATACTGTTGACACTGAACAGTCCTGGAACGTTCTTCAGCAAGTTGTTGAAAACATTGGCTACTTCCATGATCTAAAACAAAATGGTCACGCAACAAGTGAAGAGATAAATAAGTATATCGAGGAAAAATTGGTCGATAACTTCAATAACATTAAGTCTCTTGCTAGCGAGATCTTCGAAAATCAATATGTTATCGTTAATTCGCAAAAAATTGACTTAGATATAATTGAAAACTGGATTAACAGTAGTGAGGTTGTGAGTGAGTTTGAACACAAAATTACAACGACTATACATGGTGATTTGACAATTGAGAACGTGATTATCGATCCAGAAGCAGAGAAAGGATGGTTTATTATAGATCCTAACGTCGGGAACTTATTTGAGTCTCCACTAATTGATTATGCAAAGCTAATGCAGTCTCTGCATCTAGGGTATGAATCTTTGAATCGTTCCATAGACTGTCAATATCAGGGTGATTCTTTATCCGTTAGTTTTTACCGTTCATCACAATATGCTGCTCTCAGCGAGAAGTATGATGCGTGGTTGGAAACCAATTACAGTAGACAATTCTTGAAAGAAGTTAGATTGCACGAAATTATTCACTATATGCGCTTGATTCCTTATAAGTTTAGAAAGGACGAGCAAGTAGGTATAGCTTTCACTGCATGTATGCTACTTTTAGTCGACAAATTCATGAAGGATTTCAACTGATGTTAAAAGCAATACTCTGTGATATGGACGGGACTCTCATAGATACTGAATACGCGAATGCGACAGCGTACAGTAGATCTTTGTCTGAATTCGGTCTTTACATAGATTCGGATGAGTTTAGAAGAAAGTACAACGGTATGTCATGGAAGGCATTCCTTCCGAAGATATTACCTTCAATCACAGAACAACAAATGTTAGCTGTTGCAGAGAGAAAAAAAGTAATTTATCGAGAATTACTACATGAAACTAGGTTGAAGCAAAACATTGTTGAAATGGTACGAGCTCTAAAGAGAGATAACTCTATAGCTCTCGTTACAACCGCATCTAGGAGTGCGACGGAATCACTGATTAGTTATCACCGAATAGGGGACCTTTTTGATGTAGTTATCTCTGGTGATGATGTCGACCAGCCAAAACCTTCACCAATCCCTTATCTGATTGCAGCAGAAAAACTAGGTGTTGAGCTACAAGAGTGCCTTATACTCGAAGACTCTGAAATAGGTATTCAGTCTGCCAGATCTACTGGAGCGACTGTAATAGTGGTTGATAGTGAGTAGCAGGATCTTTGGTTTTGTATCGTTAGCAGCAATAGGTTGGGTCATAGACTTAGTGTTTATGACCTTTCTAGTTTACCTACTTGTTGAGCCCGGTATCGCAAATTTTATAAGCGCTAATATAGCTGCCACATTTGTATATTGGAGTGCCAGAGCGTTTGTCTATAGAGTCAATGTAAATAGAGCTTCATTCTACGGTTACCTAATATATATAATGTATACAATTGGCATTGTCGCACTTTTTTCTCTATTAATTCAGCTCACCTCTGTCTATCTTAATGAATTACTTGTTGGTAGTCAGTATGAAATAAGCTTGGTTTCAACTGCTCTGGCCGTTAAAGTGTTTTACACGCCATTCAATCTTGCACTAAATTACTTAGTTTCTTCTAAATTAGCAAATTTAAATAATGAATATAAAAACTAAATTTCATATGCTTCTCGCTTCGAGATACTTAAGTCTTATTTTATTTGGATTGAGTTTTATGGTCCTATGTTTCCGGAATATGGATCCGGTCACATACCCTACTCTATATGCAGAGGATGGTGTCTGGACAATAAAGATGCTTACTGCCGGTTTTTATGACACTGCATTCGAAACCCGGGTTTTCCCTATTCTTGGATTTGTTGTATTTTATAAGATAGGTCATTTTCTAGTAAGTATCTTGTTTGGTGGAGACTTAGGGTATCTACCCTTAATGTACTTCATTCTATCTAATGCCTTTCTTTCATTGCTCGTTGTGTGTACTTATAAGGTTTTTCACAAAAAACTCTCAGTACTAGCAGTAGTAGGCGTAATTTTATTTATCTTGTTTCTACCCGTGGGTTGGAATAGCAATGAAATATACGGAAGGGTATTAAACTTAGGGTTTGTATTTCCATTCTTTCAAATAGTGCTTCTGACTTCGTTGTTCGATGGGAGGAAAAACAATCTCTACGTTATATTTGTAGTGCTATTTGCTACTTTATCCAGCTTAACATTCCCAGTCGGGATGGGTATTAGTGTAGCAACAGCGGTACTATTGTTTTTCTATAGCTTTCGTAGCAACGCAAAAAAATACTATATTACTTGTTCATTGTTGCTTTTGTTAAGTGTTGTATTCTGCGTGCTCAAACTGTCCGCCTCAACTTTTACAAGTGAGGGGGGAGCCGACCTACCTTTGCGAGTTGAATCGCTCATCGAGTTCTCTATTGCAAGAACATTGCTCTATCCCATAGTATTTTCTTTCTATAAGCATCTAAATGATTTTATAGTTGTCGGTATTTTTCTGGCAGTTATCACATTGCTTGTAAGGTCGATTAATAGTACTTATTCATCTAATGGTGATAAGGCAAGTTTTTATATATTGCTTAATCTATGGCTTGGTTTTTTTATTTACTGGATTGCTACAGTTTTTATGAGAATCGGCCTGTCAAGCCTATTCAATGATTATGGTTCAACGTTCCCTGACCGATATTTCACTGGATTAAACATGCTATTCTTTCTGACTTTGTGTTACACCATAGAGAAGAGCGATTTAAAGCATGTGAGTAAAGTCGTAGCGTTAGTTGTAATGATTTCCCCAGTTGTTCTAACTAGCTATAGTCGCATTGAATTAAACAAGCCAAGAATGAGTTTCAATAGTGTGGCTCCATGGAATGAAGTGATTTGTAATGATTTTTCTAAAGAAGGTACTAGTATCATAGATATTCCGCCCAAGGGTTGGACTATAGATTTAACTAAAGCACTCGACAAGGAGATATTATCCGGTGATTGCAAGGAACCAGTACGCTATGACTTTTGGCCTTTAAAGAGTCTTAGTCCGCCGGTAACTAAAGTGTCGAACGTTCCTGAAGGTATAAAAAAGCAAACTCTAGAAATATTAAGTTTGAATAGTATCGAAGTAGATGCCGAGCGTTCCGGCACCTATCAATTGAGAACTACCGGCAACGACCCCTCAACTTTAATTATACGAGATTGGAGTGTCAGAAATAATCGTTACGAAAGAAACTTGATTTCAATAAGACTAGATTCAGCCGTTGATGGCGTCGCGCAACTTTACTATCGAGGCAATTCAAATAAAGAGTTCTCAGAGGCTAACAGTCTATTGTTTGAGATCACAAAAGGAGTAAACGATATTTATTTAAGCGTAGACAACAGTGTACCAGAGAAAGGACTTCGGTTTGACCTCCCAGAGGGGTATCCAAATACGTATAAAATTCACATATCCAGTTCCAGGGAATAATAACGGTAGCAGAATATGTTATTTAATTCTATTCAGTTCATATTTTTCTTTTTGCCAATTGTTTTGTTGGTTTATTATTCCCTGAACTATTTGTATCTCTCTAGGTTCGCTAAATTATGGCTGGTTTCTGCCTCTCTATATTTTTATAGTTACTGGGAGTTGAGTTATTTGCCATTAATAGTGCTATCCTTGGTGTTTAATTTTTTCTCTGGGATTTATATTAATAGACTCCGCACGTCACCTTTGTCGTTTTCTACAGCGAAGAGATTGATGCAAATAGGGGTTTTTGTCAATTTACTTGTGCTGGGTTATTTTAAATATTCGTATTTCCTCGTCGAGTCAGCAAACCAACTGGTAGGCACAAATATTGATTTCGAGAAACTAATCCTTCCTCTTGCTATTAGCTTTTTTACATTCCAACAGGTTTCCTATCTGATTGATTGTTACAAAGGTGAAGGAAAGGACTATGATTTTATATCTTATAGCTTATTTGTGGTTTTCTTTCCGCAACTTATAGCTGGACCAATTGTACACCACAAGGAAGTCATCCCCCAATTTAAAGTCAAAGGTTCAAAGAAGATTCAGCCTAAGAACATTTTATTAGGGGGAGGTTTCTTTTCTATTGGGCTGTTCAAAAAAGTTGTCGTAGCAGATCAATTCGCAATTTGGGCGGATCAAGGTTTTTCTAGTGTAGCGAACTTACATTTTATAGACGCCTAGGTTGCAAGTTTAAGTTATACATTTCAGTTATATTATGATTTTTCAGGGTATGCGGATATGGCAATTGGCAGCGCATTACTATTCAATATCCGCTTGCCTATTAACTTTAATTCACCATACAAAGCATTATCTATCCAAGATTTTTGGCGTCGATGGCACATTACATTGTCCCGTTGGCTAAGACACTACGTCTATATACCACTAGGTGGTAGTCGATGCTCTAAGTATAAGGTTTATCGAAACTTGTTCCTCACAGCGCTAGTTAGTGGTGTTTGGCATGGTGCAGGAACGACATTTATTATTTGGGGTGCTCTACACGGTATAGCTATGGTGATTCATCGAGGATGGTCGTCCTGTGGGTTACGCTTGCCAAATCTAGTAGCTTGGTTCGTTACTTTTAATTTTGTCAACATCGCATGGGTAGTATTTAGAGCTCCAGATCTAAACATTGCATACGAATTTATTTGTATTATGCTTGGATCTAAGGGGTATTTACAAATCGATAGTGAACTCGTAAATGTTTTGGGGATGCTCTTAAATACGAGCTACTCGTTCCCATTTGTTCAATCTTCAGTTAGCTATATGGCAATTCCAGCAGTGCTCTTGACTATGCTACTTACGTTAATTTTGAAAAATAGTCACAACCTTGTTTTAGAATCTAATGTTCAAAAGATAAGATATGTCGTGTTTTTCGGTTTTATCTTTGGGTTGTCAGTTTCTAGCATGTTAGCATCTTCATCCTCAGTATTCCTTTATTTTAATTTCTGATTCTATGAAAAATAAAATCACTATATTCTTAGTCTCTGCTTTGCTCACGGCTTTGGTTGTTCCATCGATTAATATATTTTATTCTCTATCAGAAAGCAGTTGGAGGGAGTATAATATCAAAAGGCTGTATAGCCTAGATTCTTTAGAAGGTGAAATTAATCACTACTTGTTTAATCAAGAGTTAAGTTTGGATAATAATGTAGCTTTAGTCGGCAAGGAAGGTTTTATTTTCCTAGGGAACAACTATGATAGAGTTACAGAGTTGCATCAAGGTTATATTGTAAAGGACAATGAGATATCGACTTTGATAGACGAACTATCTGTGAAGCAAGCCTATCTAAATGAAATTGGTATCGCAAATATATTTATAATTGCCCCTGATAAGTATAGTGTTTACCCTAATTACCTCCCTGATTGGTTGAAGATCTCAGACGATAAACCAGTGGATAAATTTATGCGCACTGCTTCCAAAAGAATGCTTGATGTCGTCTATTTGAAAGACGTTCTAAGAGAAGGCTCGGAACACTTAACATTCTATAAAACCGATACTCATTGGAATAGATATGGCGCCTATATTGGCTATCAAGAAACGATAGGGACTCTGAATAAGTTATTTGATGTCGAATTACAGCATATTACTGAAATGGAATTTTTGGAGACTGAAAAGGCTGGCGGCGACTTGGCTCAGTTTCTAAAGATTGGCAATCTTGTTCAAGACATAGAGCCTAATCCTTTGGACATTGTAAGCGAGCTGAAACGATGTAAGTATGACACAAGTACGCAAACGAAATATGAATGTGGTTTAGTTACTAACGGTGAAACTCATGTCAACCAACAGGCATTTTATACAGAGAACCCTCTAGCTCTAAACAACAAAAAGTTGCTTTATCTACGCGACTCCTTCGGTGACGCTAACTCCATCTACTTTCAAAACACTTTCAATAAGACGATTCAGGTCCATTACAACAACTTAGTAGGAAACGAACTTCTAGGTTTGATCCATTCAGAGAAGCCCGATGTGTTGATTTATCAGGTCGTAGAGCGCGGTTTTTACTCTGGAGGGTATACAATACCTTGGAATACGGATTTTCACGTTTCAACGGTAAACCCGAGTTATGACCTCGTCGATGAGAACCTAACAAAAAGCACTCTAAGCTCATTTATCGACTTATTTTCTCTATTTGATGGTTCGTTACAGGTCGAATCCTCTAAAGGTGATGGTTTCTTTATTTTTGAACCTAGTTTTTTAGAGCACGAAGGGTTTAAACTTCATGTTGCTTTAGAGTCATCTACTTCTGGCCAATTACAAATCTTTTACCAAACCAATGATTTTCGACAGTTTAAAGAATCTAATAGTATTCGATTAGAACTAAAGGAAGGCTACAATACTTTTGAGATTGTTTTTTCACCGAATGTGCATAGAGAGCAGATAAGATTCGATCTACCAGAGTCTGGGGGTAAGTTCATATTTCGGAATCTTCACCTTGAGAATATATAATTTCTTAACTTATTAGACAACGAAAAGTAAAAATGACCAGCAGGCTTAATGCGATGAAAGAAGATTTGAGAAATGGCGTAGCAGCAATAATCGTTACCTATAACCCGTCAATAGCTCAATTGTCGTGTTTGGTAAACAACCTTCGTAATCAAGTTCCCTCTATTTTTATAATAGACAATAATTCAACTAATCTCTTATATTCTCCTCCATGCGAAAGTGTAGTCTTAGTACGATTATCAGAGAACATGGGGATTGCGAAGGCACAAAATATCGGTCTGTCCGAAGCTAAGCTTCGTGGACACGAAGATTTTATTTTCTTCGATCAGGACAGTATCCCTGCGCATGATATGGTACACCATTTATTATGCACTCGCACACTCGCTAGTAAGCAGAGTTTCAACGTAGCAGCTGTTGGACCGGTGCATATCGATCAGGACAGTTGTTCAGATAGTATTTTTATTAGCACACAACAGGATAAGGTAGAAAAAATCGAACCAGAAGTTTATCGAAAAGAAGGCAAGAGCTTTGCTGTCTGTGATTTTCTTATAGCTTCTGGTTGTTTGTTTTCTGTTAAGGCACTCGAAACTATTGGCTATATGGAAGATGAATTGTTTATCGATTGTGTTGATATAGAGTGGGGCTTCCGTGCTAAGTCGAAGGGGTGGCATTGCGTTGCTTCTTTTGAAGCCAAGATGCACCACAAGATTGGTGATGCTCCGTTGAAAATATTTGGACGGAGTATAACGACACACTCACCATTGCGGCACTACTATTTTTACAGGAACTTCTATCAGTTACTAAAACGGGCTTATATACCTAGCTGTTGGAAATGGCACACACTGGTTAAATCCAGCATTCAGGCTGTGATTTTTTCACTGTTCCTTTCTCCTAGATTGGAACAATTCAAATACATTTTGAAAGGTATACTGCATGGTCTAACTGGTAAAAGTGGTAAATATGAGTAAGACACTGGTATACGTCATCAACGTTGATTGGTATTTCCGATTACATTGGCTAGAAAGAGCAGAGTATTTTCAATCTCTAGGTTACAGTATTCACATAGTCAGTAACTTTACTGACAAGACTACAATGGATGAGTTGTTATCTCGGGGCTTTGTGTGTCATGAGCTCTCAGTTAGGCGTAAGAGTATCAACTTACTCAGAGAGCTGAGAAGTATTCTTAAACTCAAGGGATTAATCGAATCAATCAATCCAGACTTAATCCATTGCGTGACGATCAAGCCAAATGTATATGGTGGTTTGCTTAATCGACTCTTTTTTGATAAACCTATCATTTACAGCGTCACAGGTTTAGGTGCTGTTTTCAGTTCAACCTCATTAAAGTTTGTTCTCTTGAGAAGATTTGTAACAGTTCTACTAAAACTGATTTCAAGCCAAAAATCACGCTTTATTTTTGAGAATGGCGACGACTATCAACACTTTACGGAAGTTGGTATTCTCAAGCATTCTAATGGCACAGTAATTAAGGGAGCGGGTATCGACTTAACTCGCTTTGCGCCTTCCTCTCCACCAATGAATAAGAGCGTGCTTTTTGCGGCTCGTCTTCTTAAGGACAAAGGACTTCACTGTTTGATCGATGCTAAAAACATTTTAGCAAAGCGAGGTGTTGACTTTACCCTCAATGTTGCGGGGATAGTAGATAACGATGTATCTTCCGCGATACCGCTGTACCAGATTGAGCAGTGGGCTAGTGAAGGAGTGATCAATTGGCTCGGTAATGTGCAAGATATGCCAAGATTAATTGGAGAAAATGATATTGTTTGCCTGCCGACAACGTATGGTGAGGGAGTACCAAGAATCTTGATTGAAGCAGCTTCTTGTCAGAGAGCCATTATCACAACGGATGTTCAAGGTTGCAGGGAAATTGTAACGCATGAGAGTAATGGCTTACTCGCTGAACCACGAGATGAGGTCTCTCTTGCAGACAATCTACAAACATTACTTTTGGATAGAAACAAGCTGATTGAGTTTGGTATTTGTGGTAGAGCAAAGGTTGAAAATGAGTTCTCTCAGGAGATGGTGTTTGAAAGAACTCATAAAGTCTACAAAGAGTTACTCAGTCTATAGTAGCTTTTGGGGTTGATACCCAGTTGGAGCATCCAGCAACAGTCGGGTAATACACTCTTCATCAAAATTATGACAGCAGCTATCAAGTTCGGATAAGAGAGGTTCCATCAGTGCCCAGGTTAACTTTTCTTCTTTGGCTGTCATAATTTTGTTGTGCCCACTCCCTTCCACATTGTCACCAATCAACAGCTCCTCATAGAGCTTCTCTCCGGGACGCAAACCTGTAAACTTAATCGTGATGTCACCCTCCTGACCACATTCATCAATGTGCTCTCTCATCCCCATCAAGTGAATCATTCTTTTGGCAAGATCCAGGATTCTCACAGGCTCTCCCATATCTAAGACAAAAACTTGCCCATTGTGACCCATAGCTCCTGCTTGAATGACCAACTGAGCGGCCTCTGGTATCAACATAAAGTAACGAATAATATCAGGGTGGGTTACTGTTACAGGGCCCCCTTGACGGATTTGCTGTTTAAACAATGGTACAACCGACCCTGATGAGCCCAGTACATTTCCAAAGCGGACCATGGTAAAAGTGGTGTTATGCTGTTTGTCTGCCAGCGCTTGAAGGACCAATTCCGCCATGCGTTTAGTTGCCCCCATGACATTTGTTGGTCTGACCGCTTTATCAGTTGAGATCAGCGTAAAATTTTGTACCTGACAGTTAATTGCCGCTTGCGCGCAGTATAGGGTACCAAATACGTTGTTACGCACCCCCTCAACAATATTGCTCTCGACAAGTGGTACATGTTTATAGGCAGCTGCATGAAAAACGGTATTTACCTTGTTGGCTAACATGGTCTTTTCTAAACGATTCTGGCGTTGGACTGACCCTAATACTGAAATAATAGCTACATCGAGGTTTAAACGTTCCTTGATATTATTTAGCTCTTGATCAATCTTATACAAGTTATATTCGTTAAGCTCAAATAAAACCAATGAACGAGGTTTCAGGCGAAGAATTTGGCGGCAAAGCTCCGAGCCAATTGAGCCTCCAGCTCCTGTTACCATGACATTGGCTTCTTCAATGTTCTTTGCCATAAGTGTCATGTCAGGTTCAACCGCTTCACGACCAAGCAGGTCTGCGATATCCAAATCCTTGACCTCCGTCGAGTCTGCTTTCCCCATTGCTATATCTTCCACCGATGGAACGGATAATATCTCTACCGGCCAGTGCGATACCTTTTCGAGTAATCTTAAGCGCTCGCCTTTCCCTATATTATTTACAGCTAATAATACTTTTACTGGACTATATAAACCCTTTAAATCATCAAATTCAGAGCTGTGGTAAACACGTACACCGTAAAATATCTGCCCAACTTTTTCTGGGTCATCATCAAGAAGAGCTACTGGGTGAAATTCAGTACCTTGGATTAGTGCGCTCGCAAGATCTCGGCCAGCGGCCCCTGCGCCATAGATGAAGACGTTGGGCTTTTTACGTTTGTAGACTTGATAGTAGACAGAACGAATGAGTACCCTTGGTCCGCCAAGAATCAAAATAGCTAAGCCAGCATAGATAAAAGGAACACTTCTTGGAATAAAGGTGTGAAAAAAGAAACCAGAGAGGGCGAGAGTCATTGCTGAGAGAAAAACAGCAAAGAAAATGGTACTTAGAGCCGGTAACATCATATAGCGTAATACCGCACGGTACATGCCTAAGTTTATAAAGCAGACGATGGTAACAACGATAGTACTTACAAGGCTCAGAACTTCGGGAACATGTAACTCAAAAATATACACGTTGAGGCGTAATGCGATCGCCAAATACAAAGATAGTGCAATGGCAATAATATCGTATGTTATTGTTATTGTTCGCTTTAATTTTCTGTCCGCAGAGAGAAGAAAATCGAAAGGCGTGTGAAATAGCATGATAAACCTAGCTGTTGACGAATTTTTTATGATGTTTTCCTATATTCTACCTGCTGTTGGTTAAACTAGCTAGATGATAGCGGCTAGGGCGCTAGATAGAAGTACGAAGTGGTTCACAAAGGCAGTTAAGTTCACGAGAATGAGGACTTAGCTAAGCAATTTTGTGGTTTTGAGGCATAATACACAGCAAAGTAGACAATGAGCGTAATTAGTGTGAATAACATCGCGGTTACTGGAGCTTCTGGCTTTCTGGGTAAAGCTCTGGTGGGGACGTTAAAGCAATCTCCTAAGTATACTCCAGTACCAATGATACGAAAGGGTTGTGCTAACGATACAATCGAAATTGATCTATCAACCTCGTTTGAAGTAGCGAAAGCTTTACGTGAACAACAAGTAGAAGTGCTTGTTCATTGCGCTGCTCGTGCACATATTCTGAATGATACGGCTCAGAGTCCGATAAACGAATATAGGGAAGTGAACACACATGCGACAATTAGACTGGCTCAACAAGCCGCAGCCGCAGGTGTAAAGCGATTCATATTCATCAGCACTGCTAAAGTGAATGGCGAACGCAGTGAGCTAGGACACCCGATGACGGAGTTTGTTGTCAAGTCTCCTATTGACCCATACGCGATTAGTAAGTATGAAGCAGAGGTTGCGCTAGCAGGACTTGCGGAAGATACCGGTATGGAAATTGTTATCATACGCCCACCTTTGGTCTATGGATCCGGAGTCAAAGCGAACTTTGCTGCTTTAATGAAATTGAGTCAAACTGCTCTACCTTTGCCATTCGGAGCCATCGATAATCAGCGGAGCCTTATCTCCCTTGAAAATTTGATTGATATTATTTGTTGTTGTCTTGAGCACCCTTCAGCAGCCAATCAGACATTTTTGGTCTCGGATGATGATGATGTCTCTACCACTGAGCTGATAAAAGAGTTAGCGAATGCCTATGAAAATCGTATCAAGCTGCTCCCTATTCCCACCTCTATTCTAGGTGGTTTGCTTAAAGTACTAGGGAAGAAGAATATTGCTGAACGAATGTTTGGTAACCTTCAGTTTGACATCAGCCATGCAAAGCAGACTTTGAACTGGACCCCTCCATACTCTTTTAAGCAAGGTATATTAAAATTAGTAAAGGATAGCGAAGCGCAATGAACACCCCTTTAACACGACTTTTAGATTTTGTATTTGCAATAACAGGGCTATGTCTCTTATGGCCAGTGATGCTTGTTGTCTATCTTGTTGGCCGAATGGATAGTGATTCTCCGATATTCAGCCAGACGCGAGTTGGTAAAGAAGGAAAAGCTTTTACCTTGTACAAATTCCGAACGATGGTGGTATCAACACAATCGGTAGCGACGCATATGGTAGATGCTCAATCGGTCACTAAGTTGGGGTCTGTTCTTCGAAAAACTAAGCTTGATGAGTTGCCTCAACTGGTTAATGTTCTTAGAGGTGAAATGAGTTTTGTAGGCCCTAGGCCTTGTTTGTTTAATCAAGAAGAACTCATTGAAGAGAGACGCGAGTTAGGTGTGGATAAAGTACTGCCAGGCATTACTGGGTTGGCTCAGGTAAATGGCATCGATATGTCTGAGCCGAAAAAGTTAGCGCAAGTAGATGCGAGAATGATAAGCAACCACTCACTATCTCAGTACTTTAGGCTAATTATCGCGACAGCCATTGGTAAGGGCGCTGGAGATCGTATACGTTAGCCAAGCGCACCTAAATAACAAGTGAGACAAAGTGTTACTTGATTGCTTAGCGCTCGCTGTCAATAATACAAGGCTAGAGAAACTGGTGATTTGACTAAGTGTGTCCACATAAATTATGACGCCTTAGATAACCAGCTAAAATGATAATCAATTTGTAAGATGAAACTATGAAAATAGCGGTTGCAGGAACAGGCTATGTCGGCCTATCAAATGCGATGTTGCTAGCTCAGAATCATGAGGTAGTAGCGGTTGATATTAACGCAGAAAAAGTGGACATGCTGTGCAATGGGCAATCGCCGATTGTTGATAGTGAAATTGAAGCGTTTTTGAAGCGTGATGATTTAAACTTTACGGCTACTCTGGACAAAGAGTTAGCGTATTCTGGTGCGGACTATGTGATTGTTTCTACTCCGACAGATTATGACCCACAAACCAACTACTTTAATACCAGCTCTGTTGAAGCGGTGATTAAAGATGTGATGGCGATTAACCCTGATGCGGTCATTGTTATCAAGTCTACCGTACCTGTTGGTTACAGTGCGCGTGTTCGTGAAGAGTTGGGTACTGAGAACGTGTTCTTCTCTCCAGAGTTTTTACGTGAAGGTAGTGCCCTTTATGACAACCTGAATCCGTCTCGCATTATTATCGGTGAGCGCAGTGAACGGGCAAAAGTGTTCGCTGATCTATTGGTGGAAGGGGCTCAAAAAGAGAATATTGATGTGCTATTCACTGATTCAACTGAAGCTGAAGCGGTGAAACTGTTCTCAAACACCTACCTTGCAATGCGCGTTGCATACTTCAATGAGTTAGATTCTTATGCTGAAGCGCTTGGATTGGATACTCGCCAAATCATCGAAGGAGTTGCGCTGGATCCACGTATAGGTGGCCACTACTGCAACCCATCTTTTGGCTATGGTGGTTACTGTTTACCAAAAGATACTAAGCAGCTGCTTGCTAATTACCAAGAAGTGCCAAATAACATCATTGGTGCAATCGTTGATGCTAACCGTACTCGTAAAGACTTTATTGCGGAATCTATCTTGAAGCGTGAGCCTAAGGTTGTTGGCGTGTATCGTCTTATCATGAAGTCAGGTTCAGATAATTTTCGAGCGTCAAGTATTCAGGGCATTATGAAGCGTCTGAAAGCGAAAGGTATTGAAGTCATTGTTTATGAGCCAGTGCTGAAAGAAGAGCACTTCTTCCACTCTCGCGTGATTCAAGATGTCGATGCGTTTAAGCAAGAAGCCGATTTGATTATCTCGAATCGCATGTTGCCTGAGTTAGCTGATGTCGCAGACAAAGTGTATACGCGCGACTTATTTGGTAATGACTAATTGTTACTGCTTTGAATAAAAAAACGAGAACCTAGAGTTCTCGTTTTTTTATGTCCGTTATTTACCACTGTTGGGCGTAAAGAAACCTTGTCGTCATCCCTGCTCAGGCAGAGATCCTACTTTAGCGAGTGAAATTATGAAAATTGCAATGACGGCTATTCTGCCACTTCTTCATCCTCAAAATTCACATCAAGCGGCTCTTGAGAAAGAATCACCCCAGTATTATCGGCATACACATAATCTTCCGGTAAGAAGGTCACTCCGCCAAAGTTAACTGGCACATCTACTTCACCAACATTGGATTGAGCTGCACCCACAGGAATAGAAGCAAGGGCTTGGATACCAAGGTTCATGTCTTCCAGTTCATCAACTTCGCGCACGCAGCCGTAAACGATGATGCCTTCCCATTCGTTATCTTCTGCCAGCTGAGCGATCTCTGCATCGATAAGAGCTTTACGCAGTGAACCACCACCATCGATAAGTAGAATTCGACCTACACCATCTTGCTCTAAAATTTCGCGGATAACGCCGTTGTCTTCAAAACATTTTACCGAAGTGATTTGACCTGCAAATGAGGCTCGGCCACCAAAGTTACTAAACATTGGCTCAACAACGTCTACCTGGTCTAGGTAGATATCACATAGGGCTGAAGTACTGTATTCCATGGCGACTCTTCTTTGCAGTTTACAAAAGGTATAAATCGAGTATATCGGGTGAATAGGTCAATGCAATGACAAGGCTCAATTAAGTCATCAGAGTTTGAGCTATAACCACTCCTGAAAACAGGATATTAGTGACTAATGAACACTTCACCACAATCGGCATCATAGGGGCAATTTGCGCAGGCTGTGTTGCGTGCCAAACCGCTCTACCGTGTTTGATGACAACAATAAGACTGATGACAAATGGCAGGCTGATCCACAAAGGTGATTGTTGCAGAACGAGATAAGCCGCAAAGGCGATGACTGCGCATAATAACAGTGTGAAGTGGTAAACCTTAGCGTTGTGCTCACCCAGTCTCACCGCGACAGTACGCTTACCGCAGGCGCTATCATTTTCAATGTCACGCATGTTGTTGACGTTAAGTACGGCAACCGCGAGTAATCCACAGCCGACAGCCGGTAAGAAGAGTAGAGAGTCGATATGGCCAGTGTGTAAAAAGTAGGTACCTGAGACACCAAGCAGGCCAAAGAAGATGAATACTGAAATGTCGCCTAATCCTACGTAGCCGTAGGGCTTATTACCGACAGTATAGGCAATGGCAGCAACGATAGCTAAGACACCGAGTCCGATAAACGCCAAAATATTTTGCATTGAATCCAGCGCATGAAAGACTAAACCTAGTCCTGCAATCACAGTCAGAATGATATTCAGCACGATGGCTTTCTTCATCTCTTGCTGTGACACTTCGCCTGACTGTATTGCACGCATTGGACCTAAACGGTTGTCGTTGTCGGTGCCTTTGACGGCATCACCGTAATCATTGGCTAGGTTAGAGAGAATCTGCAGCAGGGTCGCGGTAAGCAGAGCAAGTAAAGCGACACTCCAAGACATGTTGCCAGTAGAGAAAGCGAGTGCACTGCCTGTGATAATGGAGACTAAAGCGAGTGGTAGTGTTTTAGGTCTGGCTGCATCGAGCCAAATACGAACAGATTGATTCATAGCCAAGCATTCTAATTTCAGTTCGTTTTAGTATACGGGAAATGTAGCACAAAAAAAGGTGTCACCGCCTTTTTGGAGATGACACCTCATCAAACTTAAGATTGCTTAAATCTACAGAATAAAGCGACTTAAATCTTCGTCTTCTACAAATTCACCAAGCTTCGATTTTACGTAGCCTGAATCAATTGTCAGCTTTGAACCAGGTTTATCTGTTGCATCAAATGAGATCTCATCCATCAAACGCTCCATAACAGTATGTAGACGACGAGCACCGATATTTTCAGTAGTTTCGTTGACTGTCCATGCTGCATCGGCGATTTGTTGAATACCGTCTTCAGTGAACTCGACATCAACTTCTTCAGTCTTCATTAGAGCAATGTATTGTTCAGTTAGTGATGCTTTTGGCTCGGTTAGGATTCGTTTGAAGTCATCGCTGCTCAGTGCTTCCAGCTCTACGCGAATTGGCAGACGACCTTGCAGCTCAGGGATCAAGTCCGATGGCTTCGCCACTTGGAATGCACCGGATGTGATAAACAAGATATGATCAGTTTTAACCATGCCATGTTTAGTTGATACTGTACTGCCTTCGATCAGAGGCAGTAGATCACGCTGTACGCCTTCACGAGATACATCAGGGCCTGAGGCTTCGCCACGCTTACAGATTTTGTCGATCTCATCGATAAACACTATACCGTTGTTCTCAACGTTATAGATAGCTTGCTCTTTAAGTTCTTCTTGATTTACCAGTTTAGCGGCTTCTTCTTCAGTGAGTGCTTTGAAGGCATCTTTAATTTTCAGCTTGCGCTTTTTCTTCGTATCGCCACCCAGGTTTTGGAACATGCTTTGCAGCTGGTTGGTCATTTCTTCCATACCAGGAGGCGCCATGATTTCAACGCCCATTTGTGGAGCTGCTGTTTCGATGTCGATCTCTTTGTCGTCTAGTTTACCTTCGCGCAGTTTCTTGCGGAAAACCTGACGAGTGTTAGAAGAGCTCTCATCTTGCTGTTCGTTTTGGCCCCAAGCGTCACGAGCTGGTGGAAGTAGGGCATCAAGAATGCGCTCTTCGGCTTGCTCTTCAGCGCGGAAGGTGACTTTTTCCATCGCTTGTTGATGTGTCATCTTAATCGCGACGTCAGTAAGGTCGCGAATAATGGTTTCAACTTCTTTGCCCACATAGCCCACTTCGGTGAACTTAGTTGCTTCTACTTTGATGAACGGTGCGTTAGCAAGCTTAGCTAGACGGCGAGCGATTTCGGTTTTACCGACGCCCGTTGGGCCGATCATTAGAATGTTTTTCGGTGATACTTCCGCACGCAAGCTCTCTTCAAGCTGCATACGACGCCAGCGGTTACGTAGTGCAATCGCCACTGAACGTTTTGCTTTATCTTGACCGATAATATGGCGGTTTAGTTCGTGAACAATCTCGCGTGGAGTCATCTCAGACATAATTAATTCCTTACAAAAATTCAGACACTATTTTGTTTTTTGGACGTTATTTCGCGTCGCTTTCTAGTTCTTCAACAGTGTGATAATGGTTGGTGAAGACACAGATATCGCCAGCGATTTTCAGGGATTTCTCTGCGATTTCACGTGCATCTAAATCGGTATTTTCAAGTAATGCTGTTGCTGCTGCTTGAGCAAAGTTGCCGCCTGAGCCAATAGCGATAAGGTCGTTTTCTGGCTGAACAACATCGCCGTTACCAGTGATGATCAGTGATGCAGTTTCATCAGCCACGGCCAATAACGCTTCCAGTTTACGCAGCGCACGATCACTACGCCAATCTTTCGCCAGTTCGACTGCGGCCTTAGTTAGGTGGCCTTGGTGCATTTGCAGCTTGCTTTCAAAGCGCTCAAAAAGAGTAAACGCGTCAGCCGTACCGCCAGCGAAGCCTGCCAATACTTGGTTATTATAAAGTCTACGAACCTTGCGAGCGTTCCCTTTCATTACAGTGTTGCCTAGGGATACTTGTCCATCACCAGCGATCACGACTTTGTTATTTCGGCGTACAGATACAATAGTAGTCACGACGTTTGCCTCATATTGGTTTCAATTCGGTTATGAAAGGGATATGTGGACGAAGAAAAGGGATTTCAAGGGGAAGTGGAGTTATCCTGAGGGAGAATTTTTTTTATAGGTTTTGTTATTCCGCTGGTTGTTCACCTGCGCATACAGGAATCTTCTAGAGGCTTGTTGCGTTGCGGAAATAGCCCCCTGCTTTTACAGGGGGCAGGAAATGTCGCATTTAGGAGTAAGCTACTGCGAATCCTTCCAAATCGCACACGGCTCTATTTTGGCGCGTTGCAGTTTGTGTTTATCTCGCTCAGCGTCACGTTTGAGTGGGTAAGGGCCTAAAACCACTCGGAACCAACTGCTGCCTTCTTTCTTGCGAATCGTACTTGAGAGCCCTTGGAAGGCAATATCAAGCTTACGTGCTTCGGCTTGAGCCATGGTTTTATAGGCGCCACACTGCATGATGTACGGAATCTTCGAAACCACTTGCTCTTTCGCTTTTACTTCAACTTCGCGTTGCGGCAGGGTATCGACATAGTCCCACTTCTCTTCTGGCGGAGGTGGAATTGGCTTAGCTGGTTTAGGCTTTGGTTTGGTGACTGGCTTTGTCGTTGCTGGTGTCGGCTTTGGTGGCTCTGGGTCATTACTTAATGTGTAAAGACCATAGCCAAAAACGCCCGCGAGCACGATCGCCAATAGCCCACTGCGCCATGGTTTTTTGCCGGAAGGTTTCTTTTTTGCTGGTCGGCGACTGGTGCCTTTGCCACGCCTTACATAGTCTCGGTTTGCCACGAAGATAGGTTCTAAATTGAATTAAATAACTGACCTCATGGTAAATACCACAAGGTCAAGTTGCAAGTCAGTATCGTGCTAACTATAGGATTCTTGGAGGAGCAGCACTGTCGCGGATCACAAGTTCAGTATCAAGTAACCTCGATCCCGCTCGAACATCGGCGCCTTTCAGTACTTCTAACATCATGTACATGGCTTGGCGGCCAATCTCATAACGAGGTTGTGAGACTGTGGTAAGCGGAGGATCGCAATACTGAGCGAACTGAATGTCATCGAAACCAACTACGGAAAGATCTTGAGGAACTCGCAGCCCCAGTTTCTTCGCTTCTTGCATCGCGCCAATGGCCATGATGTCGTTATGACAGAAAATGGCTGTTGGAGGCTCCGGCAGGGCAAGTAGGCTGCGAATTAAACGCGCACCTGCTTCAAAGGTAAAGTCACCTTTCACCGTGTACGCAGGATTCATTTGCAGTCCGGCTCTTCGCAACGCTTGCTGGTAACCTTGCTGTCTAAAGCGGCATAAAAATGCGGTGTCAGGTCCTGAAATCTGGGCGATACGCTTATGACCCAATTGCGACAAATAGTTTACTGCTTCAAAGGCTGAGGTCAGGTTGTCGATATGAACGGTAGGGAGCTCAAGTTCAGGGGCAAACTCACAGGCCATAACGATGGGAGGTAAGTTTTTCTGTTCTGGCTTACTGATATCAAAAGGCAAGTCGGTGCCGAGTAAAAGCATGCCATCTGCTTGCTTAGTGAAGACCAAGTTTACAAACGAGGTTTCACGCTTTTTCGATTGTCCGCTATCTCCTAGTAGAACCAAATACCCATGTTCCATTGCTGCATCTTCGATACCACGAATGATCTCCGAAAAGTACGGGTCACAGATGTCTGGCACTATGGTAACGATCGTCTTGGATTCATTCCTACGTAGGTTACGCGCCAGAGAGTTAGGAGAATAGCCAGCTTCGAGAACGGCATCTTCGACTCGCTTTCGAGTAGATGATGAGACCTTCTCGGGATTCATCAATGCTCTTGATACTGTAGCCGTTGAGACGCCTGCAAGCTGGGCAACATCCTTCATTGTCGCCATAAACGTGAGTCCTCTTATTTTCAGTGTGACTAATTAGACTGCGACTTATTGTATTTTATTATGCAATCTAACGGGTTATAACTTGGTTAAATGTTTCATTTATCTAATAAATAGCGCGAATGAAACGTTTGCTTTAATGATGAACTATTAATAAATATTATTCATTTATCTACGGAAAGTTACGGGCTGATTAACATATTTTGCATTGCAATTGTGAAGCTTATCACAACTAGAGCTAGTTATAGTTTTGAAATTAATCAATTCTTACCGTTTAACTGAGATCTTGTGGCTCGATATCCATCGACCAGCGAACTTTCTTTGTGAGTGGCAGTTGCGCGATGACGGGTTTAGCGCTGGTGACGATTTTCTGCATCAATGGACGCGTGGGTACTTGAAGCATTAGCTGCCATCTTGCTTTCCCTGCTCGCTTAGCAATAGGTGCTGGTGTAGGACCTAACACCATCGAATGATGATCAAATAACGGATGCGCCTCAAGTGAATGTCTCACTTGACGCAAAAACGCCTCAACGTCATTGCTGTTGTTAGCTTCGGCACGAATCAAAGTTAGGAAGCTAAACGGTGGCAGCATAGCCAATTTACGCTCTTCAATCACGGTTTCTGCAAAATGACGATAGTCTTTATGCAGTAGTGATTGCAGCAGAGGGTGGTCGGGGTGGTGCGTTTGCAGCAGAACTTCACCGGGTTTACTCGCTCGGCCTGCGCGGCCGGCCACTTGGATGAAGAGCTGTGCCAGTCTTTCCGACGCTCTGAAATCGCTGCTGTATAGCGAGCCGTCCACATCTAATAATGCTACTAAGGTCACGTTCGGGAAGTGGTGACCTTTGGCGAGCATTTGCGTGCCAATCAGTATTTGGTATTCATTCTTTTTAATCGCCTCAAGAGCACTCTCAAGGCTGCCTTTACGACGAGTGCTGTCTCTATCAATTCGAATGGTATTAAAATCAGGGAATAGACTTTCAAGCTGTGCTTCAAGCTGCTCGGTCCCCACACCAACGGTGACAAGCTGATTGGAGCCACAACTTTCGCACTGATGAATCGTGGGTCGCTGTGAACCACAGTGGTGGCAGCGAATCTCATTACTAGATTGATGGTAGGTGTAGTAGGCGTCGCAGCGACGGCACTCAGCGGTCCATCCGCATTCATGACACATCAACGCTGGGCTGAAACCTCGACGGTTAAGAAACAGCATTACCTGATTGCCCAGTTCTAAGTGGCGACGTATCTCAGCAATAAGGGGAGCGGACAAGCCCGCTTCTAAGTATTGCCCTTTGACATCGATAACCTTGTTGGTCGTTGGCACTGCAAGACCTGCGCGTTGGCTCAAAATCAGATGGTGATACTTACCACTCAGCGCGTTTTGCAGAGTTTCTATCGATGGTGTTGCAGAACCTAGTACAATTGGAATCTGTTCTTTATTGGCACGCATAACGGCGACGTCACGCGCGTGGTAACGCAGGCTGTCTTGCTGTTTATATGATGTGTCGTGTTCTTCATCGACAATAATAATGCCGAGATCAGCAAATGGTGTGAGTAACGCCGAGCGTGTGCCAATAACAATACCCGCGACTTTATCACGAGCACTCAACCATGCATTCAACCGTTCGGTATCGTTAAGCCCAGAGTGAATTACTTCAATAGGCACGTTGAAACGCTTTTTAAAGCGGTTAATGGTTTGTGGTGTTAAACCAATCTCTGGCACTAAGACAAGCGCTTGCTGGCCGCGCTCAAGTACTGGTGCGATCATTTGCAGATAAACTTCGGTTTTCCCCGAACCTGTCACCCCTTCTAGCAGGTAGCAGCCGAATTCGGTTTGGCTATTTACTGACGCGATCGCTACAGCTTGTTCAGCATTCAGCCTCAGCTCTGTCGGTGGGTTGGTCATCGTTTCTGGCCAACGTGGAGCAGGGGCTAGCTTCTCATGCGATTCAATCCAGCCTTTCTCAGTCAGTGTTTTTAAGACACTAGAGCTGACTTCATTATCAATGAACGCCTGATGAGCACAAGGGCCAGACTCCAGCATATGCATGACTTTTGCTTGTTGCACAGCTCGTCCAAACCCAGCCATGAGCTGATTCTTGCCTGCTTCTGTAATACGCCACTCAACGGTAGCAGCAAACTCTGCAGGCTTTCCTTTGCGCAATGACGAGGGTAGAGCGTTGTTTAACGTGTCGCCCAATGGGTATTGATAGTATTGGCTACACCAAGAGATTAGCTCGAACAGTGGCTTTGGCCAGACTGGGCTGGTATCAAGTGCCGCTTTGATGGGCTTGAGCTGATCAATGGGGAAGTCTGATTGGTGGCTGAATTGAGTGACAATACCAACTAAGGTCTGGCGTCCAAAAGGCACTGATACTCGGCCGCCCACCACAGGGAAAAGGTGCGTTGGGACTAGATAATCGAACTGTTTATCCAGTGGCACTGGCAGTGCAACACGAGCTACGTTTGGGCGCATAGTGGAATCGGTATTGTTCAAAGAGAGCGCCATTCTACCTAGCTATGTCCGTTAGGAGAAACCGTTAATTGAATAAACTGAGTCAATCCACCTAAAGGTGGCGAAAAAAGTGGCAATTTTAGTTGATCCTAAAGGCACTATTCATTACTATACTGCGCCTTGATGGTATGGCTTGTTCTACATTTATTGCAGTAACAGCGATATCATAAGTCTTTTATTAAACTACGTGTGGTGTCCGGCTTAGAATCGGATGGCGACACGGCCTAAACTTTGAGGTTTCCCCATGAAAGCTGGTATCCACCCAGAATACAAAGCAGTAACAGCAACTTGCTCTTGCGGCAACACATTCGAATTCAACTCTACTCTAGGTAAAGATTCTATCCACCTAGACGTATGTGACAAGTGCCACCCATTCTACACTGGTAAGCAACGTATCGTTGATACAGGCGGCCGTGTTGATCGCTTCAACAAGCGTTTCGGTGCTCTATCTAGCAAGAAGTAATCTTACTTTTGCAGATTCTAGAAAAGGACGCTTCGGCGTCCTTTTTGTTTTGAGGCAAAAATAAAACAATTCTGTATACAATCCATTCAAAATTCTAACTATCTAGCGTAGTATTAATAAATCAGAGTGACGAACCGCTGTCGCACAGACCATGCGTCAGTATCCCCGTTCGTGTTGTCCACTCTGTTGAGTCTGTAACCCTTTAGAAGCAAAGCTAATAATTACAAAGCTAATAATTACAAAGCGGTTTATACTCACACATTCAGTCTTTAATACTCGTAGAATAAGCAGGATTGCCACCATGTCCGATGACCAACAAATCGACGAATTTCGCCAACAAGCGCTTGATTATCATGCCAACCCCGTCCCTGGAAAAATTGAAATTGCTCTGACTAAGTCTGCTGACTCAGCGGCTGATCTCGCCCTTGCATACAGCCCAGGTGTGGCTGAGCCAGTGCGTGAAATCGCACAAAACTCTGAAAATGTTTATAAGTACACAGCCAAAGGCAACATGGTTGCGGTCATCTCTAACGGTACTGCGATTTTGGGGCTAGGTAACTTAGGCCCACTGGCGTCGAAACCTGTTATGGAAGGTAAAGCGCTACTGTTCAAGCGTTTTGCTGGTCTAGACTCTATTGATATCGAAGTGAAACATCGCACGATTGATGAGTTTGTTGATACTGTAGCAAACATCTCTGATACCTTCGGTGGTATCAATCTAGAAGATATTAAAGCCCCAGACTGTTTTGAGATTGAACGTCGACTGATTGAACGCTGTGATGTGCCAGTGTTTCACGATGACCAGCACGGCACTGCGATTGTAACGGCAGCAGGTATGCTAAACGCGATTGAACTTCAAGGTAAAGATTTGAAAGAAGCGCGCATTGTATGTCTTGGTGCTGGTGCAGCAGCTATCGCGTGTATGGAGCTATTGATTAAATGTGGCGCGATGCGTGAGAAGATCTACATGCTTGACCGTAAAGGTGTGATTCATACTCGCCGTGACGATTTGAACGAGTATAAAGAGCTATTTGCTAACAACACCGACATGCGTACCTTAGAAGACGTCATTGAAGGTGCAGATTTGTTCCTAGGTGTATCGGGCCCTGATTTACTTGAACCAGAAGCTTTGAAACTGATGGCGGATAAGCCAATCGTGTTTGCCTGCTCAAACCCAGATCCAGAAATCAAACCTGAGCTTGCTCATGACGTACGTGATGACCTGATTATGGGCACAGGGCGCTCTGACTACCCTAACCAAGTAAACAATGTCCTGTGCTTCCCATTTATCTTCCGCGGTGCGCTTGATGTACGTGCAAGTGAAATTAATGACGAAATGAAGCTAGCTGCGGTTGAGGCAATTCGTGAGCTTGCCAAAGAAGAAGTACCACAAGAGGTGCTAAAAGCGGCTGGTGTAGAGTCACTTACTTTTGGCAAGGAGTACATCATTCCAAAACCAATGGATCCACGTTTGCTGCCACGTGTAGCCAAAGCGGTTGCTCAAGCTGCAGTCGATTCCGGTGTTGCGCGAATTGAGATGCCAGAAAATTATATGGCTTAATTTCTCATACTCGAGCAAATAAAAAAGACGGCATAAATGCCGTCTTTTTTCATTCTACGTCAGAATTTACTCTTCATCGAACGCTTCAAACTCAATTCCCATTGCTGTCATCAGCTCTTTAGCTTCTGTTGGGATGTCGTCTGGACGGTCTTTTCTCAAGTCTTCGTCGGTTGGAAGCGGTTGACCAGTGTAGGCGTGTAGGAAGGCTTCGCACAATAGTTCACTATTGGTTGCGTGGCGTAAGTTATTGATTTGGCGACGAGTACGTTCATCAGTCAATACCTTTAGCACCTTCAACGGAATAGACACCGTGATCTTTTTTACTTGTTCGCTTTTTTTTCCGTGCTCCGCGTATGGGCTAATGTATTCGCCGTTCCAATCTGCCATTGCACACCTTCGCTCTGTTAATCATAAGTAGTAGTAATAAGAATGCTGCAATTTTAGCGGGATTTACTGCCATAAGCAAAGACATATAGACGTCTAGAAGTGTTGACGTCTCACAAAATGGAAAGTAAAGTGGACATTCATTTTAACGCAATGTTAATTTTTTAATGTTTGCCACTTTTGTTGGTTCCATATTCACTGACAAAAGTAGACACTGAATAACAGCCCATCAGCCCAATGCGATTTGATAAAGGAAGTTTCTATGAGCAATCGGAAGCCAGCGACAATAGCCGTACGTACTGGTATCGAATCAGATACCCAGCACCATGCTGTGGTACCGCCAATTTACCTTTCTACTAACTATGGTTTCCCTGCGTTTGGAGAAGTGCCTACTTACGACTATACCCGCTCTGGAAACCCAAACCGTGGTTTGCTGGAGCAAGCATTGTATGAGCTCGAATCTGGTAAAGGAGCCGTTGTCACTAACTGTGGTACGTCTGCGCTAAACTTGTGGGCGTCGGCTTTTTTAGGGCCTGAAGACACTATCGTGGCTCCGCATGACTGCTATGGCGGTAGTTATCGACTATTCAATACTCGTGCGCAAAAGGGTGATTTTAAAGTTCAGTTTGTCGACCAAAGCGACGAGGCGGCGTTAGATGCTGCACTTGAAGCGAAACCAAAACTCATTTTACTTGAGACGCCGTCCAACCCGTTGGTTCGTGTCGTCGATATCGCTGCTGTTTGCGAAAAAGCCAAACAAGTCGGCGCGCTAGTGGCGGTTGATAATACCTTTCTGACGCCTGTGTACCAAAAGCCTTTAGAGCTGGGTGCTGACTTTGTTATCCATTCAACCACCAAATACATCAATGGTCACTCTGATGTGATTGGTGGCGTTGTGATCACCAAAACAGAAGAGCACGCGGAAGAGCTTGCGTGGTGGGGCAACTGTATTGGAGCAACGGGAACACCTTTTGATAGTTATATGACGCTACGTGGTATTCGTACGTTAGGTGCTCGTATGCGTGTGCATGAAGAGAGCTCTCAACATATTCTCGAGTTCTTAAAACAGCAGTCACTGGTCAAAGTGATTTATCACCCAAGCTTGCCTGAACATCCAGGACATGACATTGCCAAGAAACAGCAGTCAGGTTTTGGCTCTATGTTGAGTTTTGAGTTTGCAGGAAGTTTTGAACAGCTTAAGTACTTTGTGGGTGAACTCAAGTTGTTCTCATTGGCTGAATCACTTGGTGGTGTTGAAAGTTTGATTTGTCACCCCGCTTCTATGACACACCGAGCAATGGGAGAAGCAGCCTTAGAAGAAGCGGGCGTTTCTCAGCAATTACTGCGCCTGTCTGTGGGGCTGGAAGATGCCTCCGATCTGATTGACGATTTACAGCAAGCATTTGATAAAGCGAAAACGTTCCAAGGATAAGTTGAGTTATGAGTACCACACCCGCTCCGGCGAAGAAGCAACTACATAAATTTGGCGGCAGTAGCTTGGCGGATCCTGAGTGTTATCGTCGTGTCGTTTCCATTCTTAAAGATTACTCACACAATGAAGATTTAATTGTGGTGTCTGCTGCAGGCAAAACCACAAACCGTTTAATTGAGTTTCTCGATGCGCTTAATAAAGATGGTCGTATTGCTCATGAACACCTTCAGTTTTTAAGACAGTTCCAAAACGAGCTCATTGATGAGTTGTTGCAAGGTGATGAAGCAGAGCAGCTTAAATCGCTGCTCAGTGATGAGTTCAGTACTTTAGGTGAACTGGGCTATCCCTTGAGTGAGGCGCAGCGTGCGGCCGTGCTTGGTCACGGTGAAGTATGGTCTTCTAGATTACTGGCTGCGCTTTTACGTCAATCTGATTTGCCTGCGGTGGCGCAAGACGCTCGCGCTTTCTTACGAGCAGAATTTGGCACGCAGCCGGAAGTCGATCGTGCGAAGTCTTATGCCTTGATTAAAGATGTGTTAGCTCAGCATGCTCATCATCGTATTGTGATTACCGGTTTCATGGCGCAAAGCGATGAAGGTGAGACGGTTTTGTTAGGGCGAAACGGTTCTGACTATTCGGCGACTGTGATTGGAGCACTTGCCGAAGTCTCTTGCGTGACAATTTGGAGTGATGTTGCAGGGGTCTATAGTGCTGACCCTCGTGTGGTGAGCGATGCCTGTCTTCTCCCATTATTAAGGCTGGATGAAGCCAGTGAATTGGCTCGCTTGGCCGCCCCTGTGCTACATAGCCGTACGCTTCAACCTGTGGCGCAAAGTGTTATGGATTTGAACTTACGTTGCAGTTATCAACCTGAGTCAGGCTCTACGCGTATAGAACGAGTGCTGGCGTCTGGGCGCGGTGCTAAGATCATTACCTCGCTAGATGAAGTACTGTTGATTGACCTCGCATTCGCCAGTGGTCATGATTTTGCTCGCGCGCAAAACGAAGTGCTGAATGGTTTGAAGCGAGCACAGCTTGAGCCGCTAGCGTTTGAAGCGCAGTCTGATCAAGCACGTTTGCGCCTTGCTTATACGGCAGAAATTGCATCCGGGGCACTCAATGAGTTGCAAGACCTAGCAATTGAAGGGGAGATTAAGCTAAGAGAAGGGTATTCCATGCTGGCTGCTGTAGGGGCTGGTGTGACTAAGAATGCCAACCACTGTTTTGGTTTTTATCAGCAGCTTAAACATGCACCGGTAGAGTTTTTCTCGGAAGCAGAATCTAAGTTAAGTCTTGCTGCTGTGTTGAGAAAGTCTGACATTCAACCTCTACTTAAGTCCGTGCACACCCAGTTGTTCCAAGCTCAAAAACGTGTTGCTGTCGCCTTATGTGGCAAGGGTAATATTGGCTCTAGTTGGTTGGCGCTGTTTAAAGAGCAGAAAAGCGAGCTAGAAAAGCGCCGTGGAATGAGTTTTAACTTAGTTGCCGTAGTGGATAGCCAAACGTATTGGCTTGATGACCAAGGCATTAATGAGCAAACCGTGCTGGAGCGCTACGAGGATGAAGCTGTGGCGTACCAGGGCAACGTTTGGTTACAGCAGCTTGCTAATCTTCAAGGTTACGATGAAGTTGTTGTTCTTGATGTGACGGCGAGTCCTGCATTAGCAGAGCAGTATCAAAGCATTGCGGAAAATGGCATGCATTTAATTTCGGCCAACAAAGTAGCGGGTTCTGCACCAAGTGTTAGTTATCACGCAGTGCAAGATGCATTCTCGAAAACGGGACGTCACTGGCTGTATAACGCGACGGTAGGCGCAGGGTTACCAATTAACCATACAGTGCGCGATTTGCGTGAAAGCGGTGACGATATTGTGGCGTTGTCTGGTATTTTTTCTGGGACGTTATCTTGGTTGTTCCAGCAATTTGATGGCAGTGTGCCTTTCAGTGAGCTGGTGGATTTGGCTTGGCAACAAGGTTTGACCGAACCGGATCCTCGCGCCGATCTGGATGGCTCAGATGTGATGCGTAAGTTGGTTATTCTTGCTCGTGAATCTGGGTTAGATATTGAGCCTGATGCAGTAGCGGTGGAGTCACTGGTTCCGGAAGAGCTTAAGGAGTTGTCTCTGGATGGCTTTTTTGAAAAGGCAGAGCTACTGAGTGAAATCCTACAAGAACGTCTAGAGAAGGCGCAGCGTGAAGACAAAGTGCTGCGTTATGTGGCGCGTCTTGATCGCCAAGGTAAAGCTCGTGTCGGTATTGAAGCTTTGTCTAAAGAGCATGCACTTGCCAATCTGCTGCCGTGTGACAATATCTTTGCTATCGAAAGTAAGTGGTATAAAGATAACCCATTAGTAATTCGTGGTCCGGGAGCGGGACGTGAAGTAACTGCCGGTGCGATTCAGTCGGATTTAAATCTAATGTCGAGTTTCTTCTAGCGCACAACAAGTTGTTGGTTTTAAATTAGTTCTATCTCTAGGCTAGCGATAACCGCTAGCCTTTTTATTTGTTGCTTTTGCCTTATGTCCCTTCTTACCCCAGCACTCGTTACTTTCTCGAAAGTGAAGATCTCCTGAAACGCGTGACTCTGCTTTAGTTTCCTTAACTAAGCACATGAAAAAAATTCATAATGACTCTATTGACTTTAAATGCCATTCATTTCATTCTGTAGACATATAGACGTCTAAACGTCAAAACATAAAATTTAGATATAGACAGACAGGTTTTATCTAAGGTTGGATGGGATAACCAACCTTGGTATTTAGGGAGAGAACCATGGGATACACACACGCTGGACACATCGATGCTTTGAACCAGAATATTGCTGAGCTTTCTGACAATATCAACGTTTCATTTGAGTTCTTTCCACCGAGCACGCCAACAATGGAAGAAACCCTTTGGAAATCTGTTCACCGTCTAAAAACGCTGCAACCTAAGTTTGTTTCTGTGACCTATGGAGCGAACTCTGGCGAGCGCGATCGTACTCATTCAATTATCAAAGAAATTAAATCAGAGACTGGACTTGTCGCGGCGCCCCACCTGACCTGTATTGATGCGTCTCGTGATGAGCTTATTGATATTGCTGAGGATTATTGGAGCAACGGTATCAAGAACATCGTTGCGCTACGTGGTGATATCCCAGCAGGTGGTGGCCAACCGGATATGTATGCCTCTGATCTGGTCGAACTGCTAAAGTCGCGTCATGATTTCGATATTTCGGTAGCGGCTTTCCCAGAAGTACATCCAGAAGCGAAGAGTGCTCAAGCAGATCTACTGAACCTAAAGCGCAAAGTGGATGCAGGTGCAAACCGAGCGATTACTCAGTTCTTCTTTGATGTAGAAAGTTACCTGCGTTTCCGCGACCGTTGTGTGGCCGCTGGTATCGATGTGGAAATTGTTCCAGGTATCCTACCAGTTTCAAACTTTAAGCAGGCGTCACGCTTTGCCGGCATGAACAAGGTAAAAGTACCTGGTTGGATGCAGAAGCAGTTTGAAGGTTTGGATGACGACCCTGTGACTCGCCAATTAGTCGGTGCGAGTCAGGCGATTGATATGGTTCGCGTATTGAGTCGTGAAGGAGTAAAGGACTTCCATTTCTACACACTAAACCGTGCTGAAATGACTTACGCACTGTGCCATACACTAGGCGTACGCCCCCAAGTTTAGTGATCTCTTAAGACTTCCTCAATTGCAACAAAAAAGCGTCAGGTGTATTACGATACTCCTGACGCTTTTTTGAACTCAAGAACCAAACTAGGTCGATAGCGACCCTAGCTTGTCTATTTGTTTTACGCTAACGCTTCTAATTCAGACAGCGCTTCTTCTGCCCATTCTAACCATGCTTGACGAGCAAGTAGGTTACGGCGCAGTGTTAGACGCTCAAGGCGAGCGTGTTTGTCTAATGTGTTTGGTGTAGCGTAGTAGGCTGCTTCAATTTCACGGTAGTGTGCAATAAGCTTTTTCGATTCTTCGATTAACTCTTCAAGTTGAATGCGGAATGCAGCTGATGGTTGTACCGCACAGGCCGCTAGCTTCGCTGAGAATTCATCACGTACGGTAGGGTGTACCGTTGGTTGTTCAAACCATTCGCCTAACGCGCTACGGCCTGAGTCAGTGATTGAGTAAACTTTACGATCTGGTTTGCCTTCTTGGGGTTCAAGTTTGCAAGTAACCAGTTCTTTGTCGGCCATTTTGTTTAGCTCACGATAAACTTGCTGGTGGCTTGCTTTCCAGAAGTAACCGATGCTCGCAGAAAATTCCTTAGTGATGTCATAGCCAGTCGCATCGCGAGTGCTAAGAACAGTAAGGATTACGTGTGGTAGTGACATGTCTTAAGTCCAAATGGTCAATAACGTAATAATAATTATGTTGCTCCACGTCGCAGATGTACGACTGCGAAAGCGCCTTGGAATTCAAAAATGATTCCAGGAAACTCGCGCAAAAGAGCAATGCCAATCTTGTTGGCACGTGTAACCTTGTTTTAAGCCTTTGTCACCTAGGAAGTCACGTGATCACGTGACCCGCACTGTCGATATAATAGTATTTTTGTTTTATCGAACAGTGGTAAGTAAGTATATCGAATTCTATAAGCAAGAAGTGGAATAGAACGTGATACCACTTCAAAAAACTAACAAAACTCTCAATAAGTATGCCACTAAAAATAAAAGGCCGCAATGTGCGACCTTTTGTCTTTTTTGTAAAATAATATATCGTCTAACCGGTGTTTCGCATGCCAGCTGCGATGCCAGCGATAGTTACCATGAGTGCTTCTTCTAGTTCAGCTTCAGTGTCTTCGCTTTGACGAGTGCGATACAACAGCTCAGCTTGAAGCATATTGAGTGGTTCGACATAGGTGTTACGCAAGCGAATCGATTCTTGGCCCCAAGGATCACTCTGCATTAGGTGGTTATGGTTCTCTACATTAAGTACCGCTTTAATATCTTGCTGCAGTTGAGCTCGCAGCTTATCACCCAATGGTAATAGCTCTGGTGCAGCCAAGCGTTGGTCATAATAGCGTGAGATTTCCATATTACACTTGGTGTACACCATCTCTAACATACCAAGACGAGTTGAGAAGAATGGCCATTCACGACACATTTCTTCCAGCAGAGCTTGGTGACCTTTATCAATGGAGTATTGAATCGCTTCTCCGGCCCCTAACCAAGCAGGCAGAACTAAGCGGTTTTGACTCCATGAGAAAATCCAAGGAATCGCACGTAAGCTTTCTACGCCGCCATTAGGGTTACGTTTCGCAGGACGAGAACCTAGTGGTAGTTTGCCCAGCTCAAGTTCAGGGGTAGCTTGACGGAAGTACGGAACAAAGTCAGGTTCACCACGAACTACTTTACGATAAGCTTCGCAAGACACTTCAGAGAGCACTTCCATTAAGTCACGCCATGCCTGTTTTGGCTCTGGTGGTGGCAGAAGGTTAGCTTCTAGAATCGCACTAGCGTATAAGTTAAAACTGTTTACGGCAATCTCTGGTAAACCAAGCTTAAAGCGGATCATCTCCCCTTGCTCAGTTACGCGTAAGCCGCCTTTCAGACTCTTAGGTGGCTGAGACAACAGTGCTGCGTGTGCAGGCGCACCACCACGACCGATGGTACCGCCGCGACCATGGAAGAGAGTAATATCGATACCGGCCTGTTCGCCCACTTCGACCAAGGATTCCATAGCGCTGTACTGAGCCCAGCCCGCCGACATAACACCGGCATCTTTAGCAGAGTCTGAGTAACCAATCATTACCATTTGATGGTTTTGAATGTAGCCGCGATACCAGTCGATATCGAACAGCTGCTTCATAACAGCTTCAGAATTATTCAGGTCGTCTAGCGTTTCAAAGAGCGGACACACGTCCATACGGAACTTGCAACCACACTCTTGAAGAATTAGGTGTACAGCCAGTACATCTGAGGCAGTACGTGCCATAGAAATGACATAGGCTCCGAAGGCTTCGCGAGATTGTGAAGCGATAACACGGCAAGTATCCAATACTTCTTGAACGTCTTCCGATGGCTCCCAATCGCGAGGAAGCAATGGACGCTTAGAGCTCAACTCATTGATAAGGAATGATACTTTGTCTTGCTCGCTCCACTGGTCGTAGTCGCCTAGACCTAGGTAGCGAGTAAGCTCAGAGATAACGTCTGAGTGACGAGTGCTTTCTTGACGAATATCGAGACGTACTAGGTGTACACCAAACGCTTTAACACGGCGTAAGGTATCCAGCAGTGAACCGTCGGCAACGATAGCCATACCGCTTTCACGCAGTGACTTGTAACACGCCATTAGCGGTTGCCAAAGTTGGTCGGCATCTTCGAGAATCGGTTTGTTTGGCACCTCTTGACGATTGATTTGTGCTTCAATCACTTCAAGGGTATTCATTAACAACGTACGTACTGGTTTTAGAATTGCACGGTATGGTTCGTGCTGTTCGCCAGCAAGCTCACGAACTTGGTCGTTACATTTGACCATCGAGAGCTCAGTGATCAGCTCTTGGAAATCTTTCAGGTAAAGTTCTGCTGCTTTCCAGCGAGAGAGAAGCATGACTTCACGCGTGATCTTGTGAGTCACAAATGGGTTACCGTCGCGATCGCCCCCCATCCAAGATGAGAAATGCACTGGACGCGCATCAATAGGCAGACCTTCACCAAGGAAGCCTTTCAGCTTCTCATCAAATTCACGTAAGAATTCTGGTACTGCTTCCCAAAGCGAGTTTTCAACAACCGCAAAGCCCCATTTTGCTTCATCAAGTGGCGTTGGGCGTTGCTGACGAATTACATCTGAGTGCCAGCTTTGGGCAATCAATTGTTCCAGACGACGCTCGGTTCTTTTACGTTCTTTAACCGAAAGTTCGTTTAGCTCTAATTTAGATAAGCACTCATTGATTTTCACCAGCTTGTTAATCATGGTGCGACGAGTGATTTCGGTTGGGTGAGCCGTTAGCACAAGTTCGATATTAAGATCACGAACCGCTTGAGCGCTATCGAGCTTGCTGATGTTTTCTTGGCTTAGTTTTGAAAATAATGACGAAATTGGATCCGGTTCACACACATCTGCTTCACAGCTACGTGAAATGGTGTGGTATTGATCGGCAATGTTGGTCAAATTTAGAAATTGGTTGAATGCACGAGCGACAGGTGTGAGTTGCTCATTCGGCAGGTTGGTAATCTCTTCAATTAGTAATTCACGATCGGCTTCATTGCCTGCACGCACAACGGATTTGGAAAGCTTACGAATTTTCTCTACTTTCTCGAGAATCTCGTCTCCATGCGCTTCCTTGATGGTGTTACCCAACAAGTGCCCTAGCATCCTAACATTGCTCTTCAATGGGGCATATTTTTCGTTCATAGTCGTCCTGCCTTGTAATTTAACTACATCCATTATTCCTTCTCAGCCTCACAATCTAGCTAAAAATGCTAGTGCGAGTCAAATAAAGTAAACCAAGTTTGCGTTTATCGTGTTGGCACGAAATCCGCACACTTAGTGAACTTTATTCATTGAATTGTTGAAATTTTATTACAGCTTGTAAGTTACTCGAAACAATATTGGCGTATAGATTTAGCTAAAATATCGATGGTTGGATCGATAAAATCGAAACTCAAGAACTCATCAGGTTGGTGTGCTTGGTCAATAGAGCCAGGTCCAAGCACCAAAGTTGGGCACAATTGCTGTAAGAACGGTGCTTCAGTACAGTAGTTAACCGTTTCTGACGGGATTTCGCACAGTGCCTCCATGCCACCAACAAACGGATGATGGTGATCGCACTCGTATCCGGGAATAGGTTCATGCAACGCAGTGATGGATAACCTGCCTGGCCATTTAGCTTCGACTTCTTTTAATGCATCTCGTAACAAATTATCCAGTCCATCTAAGCTAATTCCCGGTAGCGGTCTGACGTCATAATGCAGCTCACAGCAGCCACAAATGCGGTTGGCACTGTCGCCACCGTGAATATGTCCAAGGTTCAAGGTTGGGCTAGGTATCGCAAATCCAGGGTGATGGTATTCTTTGATTAAGCGATCACGCAGCTTCATCATGGCAAACAACACTTCGTGCATAATCTCAATCGCATTAACACCAAGAGCAGGATCTGACGAGTGACCGGACTTTCCTGTTACACGAATGGCGTTAGCCACATGCCCTTTATGACCGCGGATAGGCACTAAACTGGTTGGTTCGCCAATAATGCAATAATCAGGTTTGAAAGGTGCATTATCCGTAAAGTGTCGTGCGCCAAGCATTGTGGTTTCTTCATCGCAGGTCGCTAAGACATAAAGAGGTTTGGTCTGTTTGCTCCAATCAATTTTCTTCACTGCCTCGTAAACGAAGGCGAAGAAGCCCTTCATATCTGCCGTTCCTAGACCATAGAAACGATCGTTGGCTTCGGTTAGCTCATGAGGGTTAAAGCTCCAACGGCCTTCATCAAAAGGTACGGTATCGCTATGGCCAGCTAAGAGTAAGCCACCTTCACCTTGGCCCTTCTTCGCAATCATATTGAATTTGTTTGGCTCTACCTCGATAACTTCAACGTCAAAGCCAAGATCCTTCATCCAAGTCGCCAGCTTTTCGATGACTTTTGCATTGCCATGGTCCCAACTCGGATCGGTGGAGCTGATCGAAGGAGTGCTAATTAGGCCTTTGTAGACCTCTAAAAAACTGGGTAATTGCATATTATCTTCGCTTCTACTGTTGACAGATTAATCTTAAGACGGTAAAACATATATTAAATCAAAATTAATGAATAAAAAATCAATTAAAGAGCTTTTTTTTATATTTATAGTCATTAATTGCCGTATTCATAAACCGATATAACAAGCCTAGTTCAACAGACTCATTAACGGATGTAGAGAAATGCTGAAAACCACCATTATTGGCGCAACAGGATACACAGGAGCGGAGCTCGCTCTTATGGTCACAAAACACCCTGAACTCACGCTATCAGGTTTATACGTGTCCGCCAATAGTGTGGATGCAGGTAAGCCGATTTCACAACTGCATGGCAAACTTGCAGGCTTAGTCGATATGTCGGTTCAACCATTAAACGACGTCAAAAAGGCGGCAAGTGAATGCGATATTGTTTTTCTTGCCACAGCGCATGAAGTCAGTCATGACTTGGCACCAGAATTTTTAGAACAAGGTTGCCAAGTGTTTGACTTATCAGGTGCTTATAGGGTTAAAGCCGACGATTTTTATACCACGTTCTACGGCTTTGAGCATCAAAATGAAAGCTGGTTGGACAAGGCGGCGTATGGCTTAGCTGAATGGAATGCACAAGATATCGAGCATGCTCAATTAGTTGCTGTTCCGGGGTGTTATCCAACCGCTTCGCAACTGGCGATTAAGCCTTTGCTGGAAGCTGGCATTATCGATACCCAAATGTGGCCAGTGATTAACGCCACTAGTGGAGTGACAGGTGCGGGCCGCAAAGCGACCATGACCAATAGTTTTTGTGAAGTGAGCCTGCAACCATACGGGTTGTTCAATCACAGACATCAGCCAGAGATTGCCACACACTTAGGTTGTGATGTGATCTTTACGCCTCATTTAGGCAACTTTAAACGTGGCATCCTTGCAACGATTACCATGAAGCTCAATGAGGGTGTGACTGAGGAACAAGTTGAAGCTGCATTCGCGTCAGCGTATCAAGGACAGCCTGGTGTACGCGTTAAAGGTAATGTGATTCCAAGAATTCAAGATGTTGAGAACACCCCTTTCTGCGACTTAGGTTGGAAGCTACAGGGTCAACATATCATCGTTGTTTCAGCCATTGATAACTTGCTAAAAGGGGCATCGAGCCAAGCAATGCAGTGCCTAAACATTAAAAACCAGTTTGCCCAGTTAACGGCACTTATCTAGAGCGAGGAACGCGGAATGAGTAATCAAAATACACCATTAGTTATCAAATTAGGTGGTGCTGCGCTGTCTTGTTCAAAGACACTGGGGCAACTGTTTGCAGCAATCTCCGACTATCAGAAACAAGCACAACGCGAGATTGTGATTGTTCATGGTGGTGGCTACCTGGTGGATGATTTAATGAAGCAATTGAATCTTCCAACAGTAAAAAAGCAAGGGCTACGTGTTACTCCTTACGACCAAATTCCATTAATTGCTGGCGCACTGGCTGGTACGGCCAACAAGTTGCTTCAAGGTGATGCCATCAAAGCGGGTATTAATGCGGTAGGTTTGAGTCTTGCTGATGGCGGCTTGTGTGAGGTGAGCGAGTTAGATCCTGAACTAGGTGCTGTTGGTAGTGCGAAACCAGGTAACCCTGCGGTATTACAAGCTGTCCTCAAAACCGGTGCTCTGCCTATCATTAGCTCCATCGGTCTTGATAATCAAGGTCAGCTAATGAATATTAATGCGGACCAAGCGGCTGTTGCTGTAGCAGGTGCATTAGATGCGGAATTAGTCCTGCTCTCTGACGTGAGTGGAGTATTAGATGGCAAAGGTCATTTGTTGCCGAGCTTAACTCAGCAAGAGGCGGATGCCTTGATTGAAGGCAAAGTGATTACCGACGGCATGATCGTTAAAGTTCAAGCTGCTCTGGAAGCGGCGAACGATCTTGGCCGTCCAATTGAAGTCGCCACGTGGCGCTATCCGAATAAGTTAGTCGAATTGTTTGCTGGTAAAAGCATCGGCACCCAGTTCGTACCCAATTAATTTTTGTTAAAACAGTTATCTGAATAGTTGAGTAACCCGAGGCACTGACCGCCAAAATCAGGCTCGGACAAGGAGAGAAACATGAGCAAACCATCTGTAAAAAAAGTTGTTGTAGCCTATTCCGGCGGTCTGGATACGTCTGTGATCATTCCATGGCTAAAAGAAAACTATGACTGTGAAGTTGTAGCATTTGTGGCGGATGTTGGTCAGGGCGAAGAAGAGCTTATCGGCATTGAAGAAAAAGCCAAAGCATCGGGTGCATCAGAGTGTTACATCGCTGACCTTAAAGAAGAAATGGTCGCAGATTATATCTTCCCTACGTTAAAGACGGGTGCGTATTACGAAGGCAAATATCTACTAGGCACGTCAATGGCACGTCCTATCATTGCGAAGGCTCAGGTTGAAGTGGCACGTAAAGTAGGCGCGGACGCACTGTGTCATGGCTGTACAGGTAAGGGTAATGACCAAGTTCGTTTTGAAGGTGCATTTGCAGCGCTTGCCCCTGACCTAAAAGTGATAGCACCTTGGCGTGAATGGGATCTCGTTAGCCGTGAGGAGTGCTTAGACTATCTGGCAGAGCGTAATATTCCGTGTACTGCTTCTCTGACCAAGATTTACTCACGTGATGCGAACGCATGGCATATCTCTACAGAAGGTGGTGTTCTAGAAGATACTTGGAATGCACCAAATGAAGATTGCTGGGTATGGACTGTTGACCCAGAGCAAGCGCCAAACGAAGCGGAGTATGTGACTTTAGAAGTGAAACAAGGTGAAGTCGTTGCTGTCGATGGCGAGCAAATGACGCCATACAATGCGCTAGTGTACCTAAATGAAAAAGGTGCGAAGCACGGTGTTGGTCGTATTGATATCGTTGAAAACCGTTTGGTTGGTATGAAGTCTCGTGGCTGTTATGAAACTCCGGGTGGCACTATTATGATGGAAGCGCTACGTGCGGTTGAGCAACTTGTTTTGGATAAAACGTCGTTTGAGTTCCGTGAAGAGCTAGGCATTAAAGCGTCGCACCTTGTCTATGATGGTCGTTGGTTTACACCGCTATGTAAGTCAATTCTTGCGGCGTCAGAAGAGCTTGCTCAAGACGTTAACGGCGAAGTTGTTATCAAACTATACAAAGGTCAAGCGATTGTGACGCAAAAACGCAGTGTGAACAGCCTGTACTGCGAAGAGTTTGCGACGTTTGGTGAAGATGAAGTGTATGACCAAAGTCATGCAGAAGGCTTTATCCGCCTGTACTCACTTTCAAGCCGTATCCGTGCTCTTAACGAAGTGAAGAGAAAGTAATCTCATATCACCCTGCATGAGATCGCATGCTTCGCTATACTGATTGAAATAACGAAACCCATTTGATATCAAATGGGTTTCTTGTTTTTTGCCGCAACGTCAGTCACTAAATTGATTTATTTTGAATATTTATGTGAAATAAATGAATTTTTACTTTATTTTTAATTCAATTTGCCGTAAGTTGAACCCTAACAATAAAGAAACTGAGTTGCATCAGATTTAAGCCGAACAAAGCAGTGAAGATTGAGCAGTTAGGAGAGACACGATGGCATTATGGGGCGGAAGATTTACCCAAGCAGCAGATACGAGATTCAAAGACTTTAATGATTCATTGCGCTTTGACTACCGACTTGCTGAGCAAGACATTGTTGGCTCAATTGCTTGGTCAAAAGCGTTGGTATCGGTGGATGTATTAACTGAGGAAGAACAGCAAAAGCTTGAGTTAGCATTAAACGAACTTAAGCTTGAGGTCATGGAAAATCCTAAGCAAATCTTACGCTCTGATGCGGAAGATATTCATAGCTGGGTTGAACAACAGCTTATTGGCAAAGTCGGCGACCTCGGCAAAAAACTGCATACTGGACGTTCTCGTAATGACCAAGTAGCGACCGATCTAAAGTTATGGTGTCGTCAGCAAGGTCAACAGCTATTACTCGGTTTAGATAGACTGCAATCGCAAATGGTTGAGGTGGCGAGAGTCCATCAAGATACTGTGCTTCCTGGCTACACTCACTTGCAGCGTGCTCAACCGGTGACATTTGCACATTGGTGTTTGGCTTACGTAGAGATGTTTGAGCGTGATTATTCGCGTTTGGAAGATGCTATCAAGCGTCTGGATACATGCCCATTAGGCTCAGGAGCACTTGCTGGGACGGCTTATCCGATGGATCGTGAGCAGCTAGCTCATAACCTTGGTTTCAGAAGAGCAACACGTAATAGTCTGGATTCCGTATCAGACCGTGACCATGTTATGGAGCTGATGTCTATCGCATCTATCTCGATGTTGCACCTATCTCGTCTCGCTGAAGACATGATCTTCTACAATTCTGGTGAATCTAATTTCATTGAGCTCGCAGATACAGTGACGTCTGGCTCTTCTCTAATGCCACAGAAAAAGAACCCGGATGCGCTTGAGTTAATTCGTGGTAAAACGGGCCGTGTCTACGGTTCATTGGCTGGCATGATGATGACAGTAAAGGCGTTGCCACTTGCTTACAACAAAGATATGCAGGAAGACAAAGAAGGTCTATTCGATGCACTAGATACCTGGAACGACTGCATGGAAATGGCAGCACTGTGTTTTGATGGTATCAAGGTAAATGGTGAACGTACTCTTGAAGCGGCGAAGCAAGGTTACGCAAACTCGACCGAGCTTGCTGATTATCTGGTAGCTAAAGGTATTCCGTTCCGTGAGGCGCACCATATTGTTGGCGTTGCGGTGGTGAGTGCAATTGCTAAGGGCTGTGCTCTAGAAGAATTATCTATTGCTGAGCTGCAAGAGTTCTCTCCAGTCATTGAACAAGACGTGTATGACATTCTTACTATTGAAAGCTGTCTTGAGAAACGTAGTGCCTTAGGTGGTGTTGCGCCTCAGCAAGTGGCTTATGCAGTTGATCAGGCAGAAAAGCGTCTAAGTGCTCGTGATAACTCGGCAGTGAAAGTCCGTTCTGCAAGACTCACTGATATCGATGCGTTGGAAAGCATGGTGGCTTATTGGGCCAACCTTGGAGAGAACTTACCGCGCAGTCGTAATGAATTGGTGCGTGACATTGGCTCATTTGCGGTAGCAGAACATCATGGGGAAGTAACAGGCTGTGCATCCTTGTATGTGTATGACTCAGGACTGGCTGAAATTCGCTCACTAGGTGTCGAAGCAGGTTGGCAAGGTCAAGGGCAAGGTACTGCTATTGTGCAACACCTGGTTGAGAAAGCGCGTAAGATGGCGATTAAGAAGGTCTTTGTACTAACTCGTACGCCAGAGTTCTTTATGAAGCATGATTTCATTCCAACGTCGAAGACGCTATTGCCTGAGAAAGTTCTGAAAGACTGTGATCAGTGTCCAAGACAGCATGCTTGTGATGAGGTAGCGTTGGAAGTTAACTTAGTAGAGCAAATAATTACTAAGATGAATGTTGCCTAAATCATTGAAAAATAACTGAGTAAGAAAAAGATCGAAAAAATTTTAAAAAAAGATCATTTTTCTGGGAACAAATAAGAAAAGGCGCGGTCTATTAAAGTACCACTGCTTTTTCTTAGAAGAATCTAAGAAGGCCCCGAGTCAAGGTTGACTGCGGGGCTTTTTTCTTTCTGCCGTTCGGCAAATCCTTGATTGAATTCTGTTATCGCCAAGCATGTCACAGTGTAGCCGTGTTGAACTTCTATCGAATCCGTTAGAATACGCTTTCCTGTTTCACTATAAGCCGTCCTCTGAGACTAAGAAGAGAAGAATGATTGAACGCATCCATACGAAAGAGCGCATGAGCCGCATTGTTAAGCACAACGGTACTATTTACCTATGTGGTCAGGTTTGTGCAGACGCGACGAAAGATATTACAGAGCAGACACAAACCATGCTCGATAAGGTTGAAGCGTTGCTTTTGGAAGCAGGTAGTGACAAAGAGCACATGCTGTCGGCAACTATCTACCTAAAAGACATGCAAGATTTCCAAGCAATGAACGCAGTATGGGATGCTTGGGTTCCCGCTGGTTTTGCTCCAGCTCGTGCGTGTGTGACTGGTGATATGGCGCGTGAAGCGCTGTTGGTTGAGATTTCTGTTATTGCTGCTGAAATTGAGACAAAGTAAGCCAAAAGCTACCCTTAGATGAAACCAAAAAGCGAGCCCATATGGGACTCGCTTTTTTAGTGTCTGTTTGAGTGTAAGAAGCTTTAGCCTAGATAAGCTTCTAGCTCTTCGCTACCACCAATGTGTTTACCGCCGATAAAGACTTGCGGAACTGTAGTACGACCAGAAATAGCGCGCAGTGTTACCGTTGTTGCATCCTTACCCAGAATGACCTCTTCATACTGCAAGCCGTGGTCAATTAGGTTCTGTTTTGCTTTCATGCAGAACGGACAACCAGGCTTACTGAATACTGTAATTGATTCTTGAGTTCGGTAATCAGGTGCAATGTAGCCCAACATAGTATCTGCGTCAGAGACTTTGAACGGGTCGCCCGGCTCGTTTGGTTCGATGAACATTTTTTCTACGATGCCATCTTTCACCAACATGCTGTAGCGCCATGAGCGCTTACCAAAGCCAAGATCGTTTTTCTCAACCAGCATACCCATGCCTTCAGTGAAGTCACCATTGCCATCTGGGATGAAGGTAATGTTCTCTGCTTCTTGGTCGTTCTTCCAAGCGTTCATTACAAATGTATCATTTACAGACACACAAAGAATTTCATCTACGCCATGTTCTTTGAAGACTGGGAACAGTTCATTGTAACGTGGCAAGTGGCTAGAAGAACAGGTTGGTGTGAAAGCACCCGGCAAGCTGAATACGATAACCGTTTTACCTTTAAAAAGTTCATCAGTGGTTACATTAACCCATGCGTCACCTTGACGAGTTGGAAATGTCACTTGAGGAACGGCTTGGCCTTCTTTAGATGCAAACATAATCTTGTCCTTATGGAATCTTAAATTCGATTAACTTGAAAATCTCTGTGAGCTTAGCGCTTACTGCTGTGCTTCGTTGAGACCATTATCAAAAAAATGGATTGATAGTTCTAATCGTTTATTGTTATGGTATCGATAGCTATATTCTATCGGAGTCAGCAATGAACATTCGCGATTTTGAGTACCTCGTCGCTCTAGCGGAACATAAGCATTTTCGTAAGGCTGCTGAGGCATGTTTTGTCAGTCAACCGACCTTAAGTGGTCAAATTCGTAAACTCGAAGATGAAATTGGCACTTCACTGCTCGAACGCAGCAGTCGAAGAGTGTTATTCACCGATGCGGGTTTGCAGTTGGTGGAGCAGGCTAAGCGTGTGTTAAAAGAAGTAAAAACCTTTCGTGAGATGGCGGCAGGGCAGAGTGGTGAAATGACTGGACCTATGCACATTGGTTTCATTCCCACCGTTGGACCTTATTTACTTCCTAAAATCATCCCTAAACTGAAAGATGCGTTTCCGGAGCTAGAGCTTTATTTGCATGAAGCGCAAACTCATCAGCTAGTAAGACAGTTGGAAGAAGGTAAATTGGATTGTTTAGTTCTGGCTTCGGTACCCGAAACGGCACCTTTTAAAGAAATTGAAGTATATAACGAGCCAATGAGTGTGGCTGTACCTTGTGATCATGAATGGGCTAACAAGGACCAGATCGAAATGGCAGAGTTGAATGGCCAGACCGTACTCTCATTAGGCGATGGACACTGTTTACGCGACCAAGCGTTAGGTTTCTGTTTTGCTGCTGGCGCTCGGGATGATGAGCGTTTTAAAGCGACGAGCCTTGAGACTCTACGAAATATGGTGGCAGCTGGTGCAGGTATTACTTTATTGCCGGAGCTCTCCTTACCGACAGAAAAAGTGAAAGATGGTGTTTGTTATGTGACTGCTATTAATCCAACGCCTTCTCGAAGTATTGTCCTTGCTTATCGACCAGGCTCGCCGCTTCGCGCAAGGTTTGAAAAGTTGGCTAAGGCGATTACCGAGTATTTAAGCTAACGATCAGGCTAGCTTTGAGACTGCTCTAAATGGCAACTCTCAGATATCATAAAGGGGCGTAAACGCCCCTTTTTTCTTATTTATCGTTCAAACTTAGAACAGACTATCGCCACCCGATTCATCGCTTGAATATAAGGTGTCAGTAAGGCTGTCTTGGACATACTCTTTTGGTTCGGTACCAATTTTGAAGTATTCAAACATGGTAGAACCATCGGTCTTATTGGTTAGCATTCCTGAATCACGATCAATACGAACACGAGTAATGTCATTCGGGATTTGCTTCGCTTGTTGAGGGTGACCTTCTAAAGCAACATGCATAAAGTCAACCCAAGCTGGTTGCGCAGTCTTAGCACCAGCTTCTGCGCCAGTAATTTGGTCTTTACCTAGGTTCGGGTTTGCTGTGGTACGACCTAGCTTGCGCTGGTGGTCATCAAAGCCAACCCACGCAGTGGCAACAATACCTGGACCATAACCGTTGTACCATGCATCTTTCGAGTCATTAGTCGTACCGGTTTTACCGCCGATATCACGACGCTTGAGCTTCTGAGCTCGCCAACCAGTACCGTTCCAGCCAGTACCTTCTCTCCAGTTACCACCACCCCAGACGTTACTGTAGAGCATTTCTCGAGTTAAGAACGCAGTTTGTTCCGACAGAACTTTTGGCGCATAGCGTGGTTCGTCCGAGTTCATGTCCTCCTCATTGAACTGAGCGATGTCGACTGGTGTTAGCTCTGTCGCATTTGTCGCTTCTTCAATGCTTGGTGCTGCACTGTTGTCATCATTGCTTGCACTGTTCATTTCTGGTGCTTGCATTTCTGGACAGTCTTGGTGACACACTACTTTTGGATTCGCTTCGAACTCGACCTTACCAAATGGGTCTTCAACCTTACTGATGTAATAAGGCTCTACATAGTAGCCACCATTGGCAAACACTGAGAAACCTTGTGCCATCTGGATAGGTGTCAAACTACCTGCACCTAAAGCAATCGTTTCTGAACGTGGTAGCTTCGATTTATCAAAGCCAAAACGAGTCAGGTAATCACGAGTTTCATCTAAACCAACTTCACGTAGTACGCGTACAGCCATGACGTTTTTAGATTGTGCTAGACCAATTCTTAGACGAGTAGGGCCAGTATAGGTCGGTGGTGAGTTTTTCGGGCGCCATGCGGTACCTGCACTCTTGTCCCATTTGTTGATTGGGGCATCATTGACTAGGCTTGCCAGTGTCATCCCTTTATCCAATGCAGCGGCATAGATAAATGGTTTGATACTAGAACCTACTTGCCTCACCGACTGAGTAGCACGGTTAAACTTGCTGTGAACAAAGTTAAAGCCACCAACTAAAGAAAGCACAGCACCATTTTCAGGGTTGATAGCGACGAAAGCGGTATTTGCATTCGGAACTTGGCTTAAGCGCCATGTAATCGCTACAGGTTCTGGTGTCTCGCCTTCTTCGGCTTGTACTTCTTTATCCTCAGGGGCCACATCTGGCGTACCGTCTAAATCGGCAGTGCGTACCCAAATTTGCTGACCAACCGCTACGATATCTGACGCTGTTTTTGGTGCATCGCCCTGACGGTCATCGGTTCTAAACTTACGTGCCCATTTCATGTTGTCCCAATCAATGGTCTGCTCGCCGTAGCTCTTAACGTATACCGTAGCTGTTTTACCTTCGACCTTCTCAACAACGGCTGGGCGTAGCTCGCCATACGTTGGTTGGCTGCGAAGATGTTTGGCGATCTCTTCTTGACTCATTGCTGTTTGGTCTGGTTTCCAAAGTACTTTTTCAGCACCACGATAACCGTGACGTTCATCGTAGCTAAGCAAGTTTTTGATGGCTGCAATATGAGCCGCTTTTTGCAGCTTAGAGTCAATTGTTGTGGTGATGCGCATACCAGATTCATATGCTGCTTCACCATAGCGATTTACCATCCAAGCTCGAGCAATTTCTGCTACATAAGGTGCGCTGAGTTCGATCTCTGCACCATGATATTGAGAAATAATAGGTTCGGCACGAGCTTCATCAAATTGCGCTTGAGTGATGTACTTCTCTGACAACATACGAGACAGCACCACGTTGCGGCGCTGCGTTGCACGTTCGACCGAATAGATCGGGTTCATTGTTGATGGCGCTTTAGGCAAACCAGCCAGCACAGCAATTTCACTTAGCGTTAGATCTTTAAGGTCGCGTCCAAAATAAGCTTGTGCTGCTGCACCAAAGCCGTATGAGCGATAACCTAGGAAGATTTTATTGACGTACAACTCCATGATCTCTTGCTTGCTTAGCAATTGCTCAATGTGTACCGCAATAAAGATCTCTTTAATTTTACGCATGACCTTCTTCTCGTTAGATAAGAAGAAGTTACGAGCTAACTGTTGGGTAATGGTACTCGCACCTTGAGACGCGCTACCAGAAGCAATGACGGCTACTGCAGCACGTGTAATACCAATTGGGTCAAAACCATAGTGGTCGTAGTAGCGACTGTCTTCCGTCGCAATCAGCGCATCGATAAGCTCTTGAGGGATCTCATCGTAAGATATTGGAATACGACGCTTTTCGCCAAACTGTGCGATCAACTTCCCATCTTGGCTAAACACCTGCATTGGAGTTTGTAGCTGTACATCTTTTAACGTTGCAACGTCGGGTAACTCAGGTTTTACGTAGTAGTAAAACCCGAAGATGGTACCGACTCCAAGCAGCATGCAAATCAATGCAAAAACCAACAGTCTCTTTATGAACTTCACCGGAGATTCCCTGATTAATTAAGGTTATGGGTAGGCAATTACTTGTACTCTAGACCAAAAATTTACCTATTAGGGTTAATTAACGCTTATTTGAGCGTCGATCTCAACCTTTTCACGTTGTTAATGCATTCGTTGAGGTTATTTAAATGGCAAGAAAATGGATTACAGGTATCGATATCGGTCATCACAGTACGAAAGCAGTCGTGCTGGCGTATGAAGGTTCTGACATCAAAATTGTAAACCAACTAGAGCTTAATGGTTGCGCCGCCATTTTCGCTGATCCCTATACGCTCAAACATCAAGAAACTGTTAAGAAACTTAAAATTCTCCGAAAGATCGTGCCCATTTTTCGTAAACAGGCAGCCATAGCGATTCCAGAAAGTACCGTGGTGAGCAAAGTGATTAACCTGGACGCTAGACTTGTTAATGATGAACTTGAGTACGCCGTTCATCAAGCAATGAGCTATCAAACGCCGTATGATTCAGAGGCTTTAGCGATTGACTATGTCGCTGTGCCACCCCAAAACGAGCCAAATCCCAATCAAGAGACAGCAGCCTATCAAGTTCATGTAGCGCGTCACAATATCATTGATAATCGGATTCAAGTAGTGAAAGCACTTGGTTTTAAACCACAACTGATTAGCACTAATATTCATGCGTTGCGCAGTGTTCAGAAGTTAGTGTTGACGACCTACCCACAGTTCAGTAATTGGGTGTTACTAGATGTAGGACAGAAAAATGTGTCATTACTGCCGCCGCTTCAACTGCCTTTAGAGCTACACAAAGCTTGGAGCATAGCGTGCGATCAAGACGCTCATCTCGCTATTCAAGCGCCTTATAACTCCGCTATTTCAACGCAGTTTGGGACCGTGCTGCATAAAGTGAGTGCGCAATTACAATTATTTCGTTCCATGCTTGAAGGACATCAAGTTGGAGGGCTGTTCCTTACCGGTGGTCATGTTCAAGACAGCGATGTGGTGGACTTGATTACCACCCGCACCAATATGAGCGTTGAGTGCATCAGTGACTATCTCACCTCGCTGAGTGATAACCAATATAAATTAGGCAGTACTTATGCTACTGCGTTGGGCATCGCGCTTAACGCGATTCACTGGACTCAGGAGCACTAAATGTCAGTGATTAATTTACTGCCTTGGCGTGAGCAACAGCGTCGTCATCACCGACAGCGCTTTGTAATATTGATCATCACTGCTGTATTAGGTGGCTACTTTATTTCTGCATTGGCGCTGCACCATTTCGAGTCGGAGGTGGCGATTCAGAATCAGCGTGTTGTCTATCTTCAAAAGGCTATCACTGAGCAAAGGCTGCGGATGAATCAGCTATCGGATGTAACCACTCAATACGAAAATCTTCTGCAGCGTCTAGAGTTGGTGCAAACACTGCAAGCGGAGCGGGGAAAAACAACAGCAGTAATGAATCTGATTCCAGCCCTGATTCCTCAAGGTGTGTACATCGATAAGATTCGTATGCGAGGACAGCGCTTTAAATTGTTTGGTATCAGTGAAAATACAGCGCTGCTGGCCGAAATGTTGGAACGATTTGAACAGGAACCCACCGTTAGTTATGTCGAAATTCACTCTATTGTTCATGGTCGTCAGCGGTTTGATAAAAGCTACCAAGCATTTGAACTCTCATTTCAAGTATCTCTGAGTACTTTGTTGCCGCCAGCACTAAAGATATTTCAGTCGAAAGAAGTGGGGTAACGACAAGTGTTGGACTTTGAACTGGATGACATAAAAGATTGGCCATTTAACTACCAGCTTGTTATCGGCCTATTGGTTTTTATGTCATCGACTTATGCATGGTTTTGGTTTTCAACAAAGTCTAATTCTGATGAGTTAGAACGAGCTGTGCAGTTGGAACAACGGTTAAAACTAGAGCTAAAAACAGTAGTTGCGCAAACGGCGAACCTGCCTAATAAAAAGCAGCAACTTGAGCTGGTGAGAAGTCGCTATCAACGGTTACTTCATTTACTACCAGTTCAACAAGAACTCGCGACACTACTTGCCGGTGTCAACCAAGAAGGGCTGCACAACCAACTCACTTTCACTCGAATTGACTGGGGCAAGCGCGCTTCGGAGCACTTTCTCTATAAGCTGCCAATAAATATAGAACTCACTGGAAATTACAACGACATTGGTCACTTTAGTCAGGCCATTGCACAGTTATCTCGAATGGTGCTTATCGAAGATGCTGAGTGGCAGCGAGTGAGTCAGGAAAGCAGTGTATTACATTTCCGAGTTCAAGCTGCAACCTATCAATTGCATGAGGATTTTGGGGAGAAAGGCGATGCTGGTAAGAATTAGTTTAATGCTTATCAGCACCTCAGTGTTAATGGGTTGTCGAGCAAAACAGGACCCATTGAATGAGTTCGTTACTCAGGTGTTGCGAGAAGCGAAAACAACACAAGCCGATACGCCTTTTTTCCCTACTATCGAGGTTATTAAGTTTACGCCCATAAATCGGAGCTCGCCTTTTGACTTGCCTGCAATGATTCAGAATCACTCTCAATCTGTGGCCAACTTATCTTGCTGGCAGCCTAAGATCCGTAGCAAAGTGCCTTTAGAGCGTTACTCGCTTAATGACATGCAATTGAAAGGAGTGATGGGGAAAGGGGAGCAGCGCAGAGGACTAGTGGCTTTACCTATAAATCGAATAGTGACAGTTAGCGCGGGACAATACATAGGTGAAAACAGCGGCCTAATTAAACAGATAACAGCAGATAAGCTAATTATTCATGAGACGCTTCCCGATGGATTAGGGTGTTGGCGTCAAAGGCAAATTACATTGGCACTGAAGTAATGGAGATACAAACAGTGGCGAGAAAAATGTTGTCCACTTGGAGGGGGACTGTCTATTTGTGGGCGTTAATCATCAGTACTGATTTGATCGCCACGCCCCAAACTAATCAACTTGTTGATGTCTCATTTGAACTGGATAAACAGAAGCGCGCAGTAGTCGTTGTTGAGCTTTCTCATGTTGGCAGTGTCGTAGATATTAGCGCAGAGTCGCAAGGAATAAAGATTGTGGTAAAGCAAACCCAAATAGCGTCAGACAAGCTGGCGATTTTGGATGTCACGGATTTTTCTACCGCAGTGAATCAGATAGAACTATTTGATGATAGTCCCGATGTTCGGATCTTTGTCGAGACCGCTATGGCAGTTCAATATCAATATACGATGCATGGTAAACAACTGAAAGTGACAATTTTACCTCTGTCTCAGCAACAAAGTGATGAACAAAAATTGTTTGGTAGTCATAGTGGCAAGCTCACTTCAATCAATTTCCAAGACATTCCTGTGCGCAGTGTATTACAGCTTCTGGCTGACTATAACCACTTCAATTTAGTGGCATCCGATAGTGTCCAAGGCAACTTAACCTTGCGTTTAGATGGCGTGCCATGGACGGAAGTCCTCGACATTATCCTGCGAGTAAAAGGGTTAGATAAACGGGTCAAGGGCAACATCATCATGGTGGCCCCTAAAACAGAGTTAGATTTACAAGAGAAGCAGGCGTTAGAAAAGAGTCGCTTGGCCGAGCAAATCGGTCAACTAAAATCGGAAATCATTAATATTAACTATGCTAAAGCGGCGGATGTAGCGGCCATGATTGGTGGAGATAGTGATGTCAGTATGTTATCTGAACGAGGTTCAGTTGCTATCGATGAGCGCACCAACGCCTTATTGGTGCGAGAACTGCCTGAAAATCTTCGCGTGATTAAAGAGATTATTGCCTCACTCGATATACCCGTGAAACAGGTACAAATTGAAGCGCGAGTGGTCACTATCAAAGAGGGTAATATTGAAGAGTTGGGGATACGGTGGGGTTATACATCGATAAATGGTGACACCACGATCGGCAGTACGATAGAAGGCAACCTTGCTTCGTCTGGCATCGGTGGGGGAGAAGTGGACATTGATGACTTCCTTAATGTTAACTTGGGGGCGCTGTCTGACAATGCCGCCAGTATCGCATTTCAAGTAGCAAGCCTCGGCTCAAATACGTTACTTGATCTAGAGTTGTCCGCATTACAAAGTGAATCGAAAGCCGAAATCATATCCAGTCCACGTCTTATCACTACCAATAAGAAGTCTGCTTATATAGAGCAGGGAACAGAAATTCCTTATTTGAAATCGACATCGAGTGGAGCGACAGCAGTTGAGTTCAAAAAAGCGGTGCTTTCCTTGACGGTGACTCCGCAGATCACGCCCGACAATCGACTTATTCTCGACTTAGATGTGACTCAAGACAGGGTTGGTGAAGTGCTGAAAACCCTAGAGGGTGAAACTGTGGCGATTGATACTCAAAGGATAGGGACTCAAGTTCTGGTTAACGATGGCGAAACTGTGGTGCTAGGCGGTATTTTTCAACATGCCATGACCAGCAAGGTAGATAAAGTGCCAGTTCTTGGTGATATTCCGGGGTTAGGGGCATTATTTAGACGAACCTATGAAAACATCGGTAAGAATGAGTTACTGATCTTCGTAACTCCTAAGATTATTACTCAGTAACTATCTGTAAAGTATCAAATAATTCAAAAGGACTAAAAATAAAGTTGCATTCAAGGCACCTTACCTTGATAATTTCGGGTCTTATCACGACTTATCTGTGAGGAATTGGTGCCACAAGCCCTTTTTCCGAGGCTCCTTTTCGGTCTTTTCTTGTGGCGATGTCATTGAATTAACGTTGTAAATTAATGCTAAACATGGCTGAGAAACGTAATATTTTTCTTGTTGGCCCTATGGGTGCCGGCAAAAGTACAATCGGTAGACACCTAGCTCAACAACTACACATGGAGTTTGTTGACTCTGATACAGTAATTGAAGAGCGTACAGGCGCAGACATCGCATGGGTGTTTGACGTTGAAGGTGAAGAAGGTTTCCGCAAACGCGAAGAAACCGTTATTAACGATCTAACCGAACAGCAAGGTATTGTACTTGCTACAGGTGGTGGTTCAGTTAAAAGTAAAGACAACCGTAATCGCCTTTCTGCGCGTGGTATTGTTGTCTATCTGGAAACAACCATCGAAAAACAGCTTGCTCGCACAAATCGCGACAAAAAACGCCCGCTGCTTCAAACGGACAACCCGCGCGAAGTACTTGAGTCTTTAGCGGACGAGCGCAATGATCTTTACAAAGATGTGGCGGACTATGTGGTTCGTACTGATGATCAAAGTGCAAAAGTGGTAGCCAACCAGATCGTAAAAATGCTAGAAGAAGGTCAAGTCTAACTTTCTTTCTTCAATAGGAGAGCAAACCATGGAACGGATTACGGTCGAACTTGGTGAGCGTAGCTACCCAATTTCAATTGGTGCCGGGTTATTTAATGACTCGGCTCAATTTGCCCAAATTCCAGATGGAAAATCAGTGGTTGTTATCACTAACACCACCGTTTCCCCCCTCTACGCTGATGCTATTCTGAAGCAGCTTGATAACAAAGGTTGCAAAACCTCATTACTCGAACTGCCTGATGGTGAGCAATACAAGACACTAGACACCTTCAATACGGTTATGACACATTTACTGTCAGGTAACTATGGTCGTGATGTAGTAGTTGTTGCCCTTGGTGGTGGTGTGATTGGCGATCTTGTCGGTTTTTCTGCCGCTTGCTATCAACGTGGCGTGGATTTTGTTCAAATCCCAACCACGCTATTATCCCAAGTCGACTCATCTGTGGGCGGCAAAACCGCCGTTAACCACGAGCTTGGCAAAAACATGATTGGTGCTTTCTATCAGCCTCAATCTGTCATCATTGATACCAACTGTCTTAAGACCTTACCAGCGCGTGAATTCGCCGCGGGTGTTGCTGAGGTGATCAAGTATGGCATCATCTATGATGAAGCCTTCTTTGAATGGCTAGAGCAAAACCTCGATAAGCTTTATGCATTGGATCAACAAGCCCTGACTTATGCTATTGCTCGCTGCTGTCAGATTAAAGCTGAGGTTGTGGCTCAAGATGAGAAAGAGTCGGGTATTCGCGCGTTATTGAATCTAGGTCATACATTTGGTCATGCGATTGAAGCAGAACTAGGGTATGGTAAATGGTTACATGGAGAGGCAGTCTCTTCCGGTACAGCTATGGCCGCCCATACCGCGCATTTGCTTGGTGATATAACCGCAGAGCAAGTGACCCGTATTATCACTTTGCTAGAGCGCGCTAAATTGCCTGTACACACTCCAGAATCAATGAGTTTTGAAGACTTTATCAAGCATATGATGCGTGATAAAAAAGTCTTATCGGGTAAGTTACGCCTTGTGCTACCAACGTCTGTTGGTATTGCTCAGGTGGTTTCTGACGTTCCGAGTGACATCATCAAACAAGCTATCGACTTGTGCCGACAGTAGTTCGATATTGTCGATGCTATTGAAGGTAAGTTAGATGTGAGGCTCCGTAATGGGGCCTTTTTTAGGTTTAATGACTAGGTAGATAGGATCAGAATGAGTTTGTCGTATGAGCTGCGAGTATTGGAATTAGATTCGCAGACCCAACTACTAGAGCGTGTGCAGCTACTGACTCAATTTGCGTCGAGTTTTGTCGTTATCAAAGGTGAGTCTGGCGCCGGAAAAACTTGGCTTGCACACCGCTATCTCGAAGCCTGGGCACATGGCAAAAACCAATCACTGATTACCTGTTTCGCGAATCAAGATGATGAAGTGAACCGCAGTAATATTCTTCGTCAACTCTTTCCTCATTCAATGTACAGCGCTACCGACTCACTGCATGACAGTGTTGAGCGTATTCTGGAGGGTGAGGCGAGCAATATTGTGATTGTTGTCGATGATGCTCAGTACATCTCACAAGCCTTACTCGCCGAGCTATGGCTGTTGTATACCGCCTCTTTGCATGTCACTAAACAGAACATCAGTATCGTATTATTCAGTGCTAGCGATTCGCTCAGTTCTCGACTAGCGCGATTGAGTCATGGCCTTGATAGTAAACCGGTAGAGTTGGATGTTGATGAACTGACCGACGCGGAGGCTGAGCGTTTTTTTGATACTCTTGTGCTGCGCTATATTGATGAAAGCGTTGAAAAAAGAGTCAAAAGCGCGTTTACTAGCATTAAACCGCTTCCGGGTGAAATTTTGGCGTTAGGAGAGCAAAAAATGGAAAAGAAGGTGATTATTCGTTCATTGGTTGGTTCACCTGCTAAGATTGCAGCAACTGTGGCAGTTATCGTTTTGCTGCTATTTTTAGGTTACAGCTGGCTATTAAAATCGCCAACGCCGCAGAGCACAGAGCCTAGCGAAGTACCGATTGAGCAAACGGTGATTCCTACCTTAGATGGGCCCGTCGATGCCGCTACTGAAGAACAAGCGGAAGGGGCTAACAAAGAAATGCCGTCCCAGTTAGAGCCCACGGATGATACCGCTTCGCTACCACCTTCGGTAACATCAGAAACCGCGAGTGTCGGTGTAGCAGAATCTGGTGAGCGCGTAGTAATTACCTCGGACGTTGTAGATGCCTTATTAGATGACAATACTGCTGTCGCAGTGGCAAAAGCGGCTGAGGTTCAAAATGTGGTCACACCAAAAGTGGAAGTAGTTGATGTGGATAGTGCGCAGAAACTGCAGACTCCAATTACGTTTTCCTTCGCTCGTGAAGAACTCAATGCCCTACCTGCAAACAACTACACGTTACAAATCGCCGCGATGACTGAGCTAAAAGACGTTCAGTTGTTTTTGAACCAACACTCGTTTGACAAACCAGTCCGTGTTTATCCAACGTTGCGTGGAGATGAGAAGTGGTACATCGTGACTTACGATGTGTATCCAAGTATTCAAACGGCACGTGATGCAGCGGAGGCGTTACCGGAAGAAATCCAGTCTCTTGGACCTTGGCCAAAATCTCTTAGCCAAGTACAGCGAGAAATTACTCGTTGGAAAGAGTAACCTTCCAGTGAACACTGTGGGTGATTTTCGCTGACCTTTCTGCTAGAAAGGTCAACATAACAAATTGAATTATGATATATTCCCCAGCCTTAATTTTTGGGGTGGCAGTAGATAGAGCAAGTAATGAAAAAGCAACGCGCCTTTCTTAAGTGGGCTGGTGGAAAATATGGCTTGGTTGAAGACATTCAAAAGCATTTGCCAGACGCAAGAAAGCTGGTAGAGCCTTTCGTTGGTGCAGGGTCTATCTTCCTAAATACGGACTACGATCAGTATTTACTTGCCGATATCAATCCCGATTTAATTAACCTCTATAATCTGTTAAAAACAGATCCCGAGACCTACGTCGCTGAAGCAAAGCGCCTATTCACTGCTGAACACAATCGCAAAGAAGTGTATTTGGATATTCGCGCCCAGTTTAATCAGACTGACGACGTCTTGTTTCGCTCCGTCGCCTTTCTTTATATGAACCGTTTTGGTTTTAACGGCTTGTGCCGTTACAACAAAAAAGGTGGCTTTAACGTGCCCTTCGGCTCTTATAAAAAACCGTATTTCCCAGAAAATGAGCTGATTTTCTTTGCTGAGAAAGCGAAGAAAGCCACGTTTGTTTGCGAGGGATATCACGACACTTTTAAACGAGCGCGCAAAGGCAGCGTTATATATTGCGACCCGCCATACGCACCACTATCGAACACGGCCAACTTTACCTCTTATGCGGGTAATGGTTTTAGTCTTGATGACCAAGCTGCACTTGCTGACGTTGCTGAGCATGCTGCGTTTGATCGTGGTATTCCGGTGCTGATTTCTAACCACGACACTACTTTGACACGCCGTCTATATCACGGTGCGCAACTGAATGTGGTCAAGGTTAAGCGAACCATCAGCCGTAATGGCGCAGGTCGTAATAAGGTTGACGAATTATTGGCGTTATTTGAGCCGCAAGATCAATAACTGCTTGGTAAGGGCTAGGATTTAATCAACCGCTTCGGTAGAATTGCGCGAACTTGGCGATACTCGCTTGCTTTGAATTCAACTGAGGTTAGGTATGAAAGACTTTTTAATTGCTCCATCCATTCTCTCTGCAGATTTTGCTCGCCTAGGTGAGGACGTTGAAAAAGTACTCGCTGCGGGTGCTGACGTGGTTCACTTTGATGTGATGGACAATCACTATGTTCCTAACCTGACGTTTGGTGCGCCAATCTGTAAAGCACTACGCGACTACGGCATTACCGCTCCAATCGATGTTCACCTAATGGTTAAACCTGTCGATAGCATTGTTCCTGACTTTGCTAAAGCTGGTGCGAGTATGATTACTTTCCACGTTGAAGCGTCTGAGCACGTAGATCGTACACTGCAGCTTATTAAAGAACACGGTTGTCAGGCTGGTGTAGTACTCAATCCAGCAACGCCTCTTTCTTGCCTTGATTACATCATGGACAAAGTGGACTTGATTCTACTGATGTCAGTGAACCCAGGCTTTGGTGGTCAATCTTTCATTCCGTCGACGTTAGACAAGTTACGTGAAGTTCGTAAACGCATTGATGCTTCTGGTCGTAACATTCGCTTAGAAATTGATGGTGGCGTGAAAGTCGATAATATTCGAGAAATTGCCGAAGCGGGCGCAGACATGTTTGTTGCCGGTAGCGCTATCTTTAATCGTCCAGATTACAAAGAAGTTATCGACGAGATGCGTGCTGAACTGGCAAAAGTAAACAGCAAATAGATTTGGAATTAGTAGACATGAGCGTAATTAAACTCGTTGTTTTTGATTTAGATGGGACGTTACTCGATAGCGTACCAGATTTGGCATTAGCGGCTGATCAGGCGGTTCAAGAGTTAGGTTATCCGAGTGTCACCGAAGCGCAAGTTCGTGACTATGTAGGTAACGGTGCCGATATTTTAATTGGTCGCTCATTAAGCCAAAGCATCACTGTTGACCCTGAGCTGTCGCCGGAGTTGCTCGCGAAGGCTCGTACTTTGTTTGATGACTTTTATAAAGCCAGTGGGCATAAGCTAAGTCACTTATATCCAGCTGTACATCAAACCTTGGATACCTTGGTGGCGAATGGCTTTACTTTAGCTCTGCTCACCAACAAACCATCGAAGTTTGTTCCAGAATTGCTAGAGCAACATAAGCTCGATAAGTACTTTAAGCATGTACTGGGCGGCGATGCGTTCCCGAAACGCAAACCGGATCCAATTGCATTACATTGGTTGATGGAGCAAGAGCAGTTATCTGCCGAACAAGTGTTGATGGTCGGGGATTCTAAAAACGATATCTTGGCGGCGCGTAACGCAGGTTGCCAAGTGTTCGGACTCACTTATGGTTACAACCACGGTGAACCTATTGCCAATGCGAACCCTGACTTTGTTGCTGATATCGTGTCGAACGTGCTTGAAGCCGTAGGAATTGACGGCTAAATCGCGACAAAAAGTGCATTGCTGAGTGAAAAGCCAAGTAAAGTACTAGAAATATACTCGCCAATGAGTACACTGCTAGAACCGCGTAAGGAATTACGCGGTTTTTCATTATCCTAATTATCTCGTTAAGAAGTCGAAGGAATCATTATCATGAGCAAACCCATCGTATTGAGTGGTGTTCAGCCGTCAGGTGAACTAAGTATCGGAAACTACTTGGGTGCTCTACGTCAATGGCAACAGATGCAAGATGATTACGATTGCCAGTACTGCGTTGTTGACCTTCATGCGATTACGGTTCGTCAAGATCCAAAAGCACTGCATGAAGCGACATTAGACGCACTCGCAATCTGCCTTGCAGTTGGTGTTGATCCGAAGAAGAGCACGTTATTTGTACAGTCACACGTACCTGAGCATGCTCAACTTGGTTGGCTTCTTAACTGTTATACCCAAATGGGCGAACTGAATCGTATGACTCAGTTTAAAGACAAATCACAGCGTTACGCTAATGACGTTAACGTTGGTCTTTATGATTATCCAGTGCTAATGGCTGCAGATATTCTGCTTTACGGTGCACACCAAGTACCAGTGGGTAGTGACCAGAAGCAGCACTTAGAGTTAGCGCGTGATATCGCGACTCGTTTCAACAATATCTACAGCCCTGAAGCGCCGATTTTCACTATTCCTGAGCCTTATATTCCAACGGTGAACGCTCGTGTTATGAGCTTACAAGATGCGACTAAGAAGATGTCTAAGTCGGATGATAACCGTAAGAACGTGATTACTCTGCTCGAGGAGCCTAAGTCGATCATCAAGAAGATCAATAAAGCGCAAACCGATGCAGAGACACCGCCACGCATTGCCAACGATTGGGAAAACAAAGCGGGCATCTCTAACCTAATGGGCCTTTACTCTGCAGCAACGGGCAAAACGTTTGAAGAAATTGAAGCGCAATATGCTGGTGTGGAGATGTACGGTCCGTTTAAGAAAGATGTCGGTGAAGCGCTGGTTGCTATGCTTGAGCCAATTCAAGCGGAATACCACCGTATTCGTGCCGACCGTACTTATATGGATGAAGTCATGCGCCAAGGCGCTGAAAAGGCCTCTGCTCGTGCAGCAGTGACACTGGCTGAAGCCTACAAAGCGGTAGGTTTTGTGACTCGCCCATAGCACAAGTTATACTCCAGATATTGAAAAGCCCTTTGGTTCGCCAAAGGGCTTTTTTTTGTGTTATCGCACTGCATTCTCTTACTAACGTTTCCTGTTGAATTTTTGGCACAGGCTAAATTGTTCAAACTTTGAATGAGAGCTGTATCTCAGTTAACTGAATATTCATTGTTCATTTGCACTCTAAATGACAACACTCGTCTCGAAAATAATCATTTTTATATTCAACAAAGTGCAATAAAGGCAAGGGATAACATTGCCAGTTAATTCGAGGTGAATGATGACACGCACAAATAAAAAGCAGTGGTTAGCGTTAGCGATAGCGTCCGCATTAGCCGGAGGTGCCAACGCAGAGATCTTTCTTTCGCAATATGTGGAGGGAAGTGGTTATAACAAGGCAGTTGAGATAGCCAACTCTGGTGACTCAGAAGTTCAGTTGGTGGGTTACCAACTGGCTAAATCGCCAAATGGGAACGGCAGTTGGAGCACACTAGATCTCTCTAGTTATGTCATTCCAGCTAAGTCAGTACTTGTGTTCGCAAACTCTCGCGCAGACGATGCCATTCTGGGTGTCGCAACGCTTTCAACCTCTGATCAAGTATTGAATTTTAATGGTGACGACCCGATTGCACTGATGGATAGCAATGGCCAAATCATCGATATGATTGGCACGATGGGCGACAACTTTGGTGCAGATAAAACCTTAGTGCGTTACACGCCTTATCATCAACCATCGGTGACTTACCAACCAGAACAATGGGCAACACTGAGTAAGAACGATGTTACCGGTTTAGGTCAGTTGGAGGACCTAACACCACCAGCACCTTTCCAATGTCTCGACAACGGTTCTGCACCAACCTTTACTGACATTCAAGCGATTCAGGGTGAAGGTAGCAGTTCTCCTTATATCAATGGCTACCCATACATCACTAGTGAACAGTATTTTGTTCAAGGCGTGGTCTCGGCGGTAAGCACGGGCATTAATCAAGGCTTCTATTTAGAGGCATTGCAGGATGATCATAACCCGTTAACGTCTAATGGTTTGTATGTTTACACTCAAGCAAATCCAAGCCTAGCTGCTGGCGATGTGGTTTGTGTTCGTGGTCAAATCCAAGAGTTCTATGGACAGACTCAGCTTAAGCTCAATGAACAAGATTGGTTTAAGCAAGGAGAACAAGCTGCCCCACAAGCGACAGCAATTGAAGTGCTTGAGTCCGATGAGAACTTTGAGCAGACATTAGAGCGTTACGAAGGCATGCTAGTACGCCTACCAAAAGCGCTTGATATGCGTATTAGTCGCACCTTTGGCTATGACTATGGCGCACGTCGCAACAATATGGTATTGGCGCATGAACGCGTGAATCTACATCCAAATCAGCAGTTTGCCGCAGGTTCTGATGAAGCTAAAGCGCAAAGCGAAGATAACGGCTTACGTCGACTATTTGTTGAGTCACCAACGGCAGCACCAAATGGCAAAGTGCCGTACTACCCAGAATTTGGTCGTACCGACGTGGACCAAGATGGCAGCACTGAAGATTACATTCGTATCAACGATACCTTGTTCGATATTGAAGGGATCATTGGGTACAGCTACGGTGATTACCGCCTGTTTGTGACGAATACTATTTCTGCTGATAACTTCGTTCGTAATACACCGCGCACTGAAGTTCCTGAGCTTGCAGAGCAGCCATGGAACAAGAAAGACCTACGTGTTGCGACCTTTAACGTTCTTAACTACTTTACCTCGCCATTCGGTGGTGATGAAAACCGCTTCGGCAGCAATCGAGGTGCTAGCAACTTTGCTGAGTTTGAAGTCCAGCAAGAGAAAATACTCAATGCGCTTATCAAGCTTGATGCCGACATTGTTGGTTTGATGGAAATAGAGAACAACGGCTTTGGTGACAATGGAGCCATTGCTCAGTTAGTCAGAGAGCTTAACGCTCGTATAGATAACAAGAAATTGCACTATGACTTCGTTTCGGTAGACAGCAATCAAGATGGTGTCATTGATAAGCTTGATGCAGTGGGTAGCGATGCCATTACAACTGGCGTTATTTATCGTCCTAAGCAAGTGAAACTAAAACAAGTTAATGTACTGGAAATGCCTCGTCAGGTTGCGCCTGAAGTGCTGGATGACGATGGCAAAGTCATTGAAGACGGTAAGAACTATCAACGTAATACTCTGGCACCAACCTTTAAGGTGAAAGGGGCGAAGGAGAAGCTGACGGTAGCGGTCAATCACTTCAAATCAAAAGGCTCTAAATGTTGGGAAGATGCAGCTCCTGTTGCTGAAGGTGGTCAAGCAGGCAAAGATACTGATCAGCAAGGGTCATGTGAAAACTTCCGTGTCGCAGCGGCTGTTGCGTTAGGTGATGCGTTGGAAGCGATTAAAGGACATAAAGTTGTCTTGGGTGACTTCAATGCGTATGGAAAAGAAGATCCACTGCTAATTCTGACTGACTACAGTCAAGAGAAGTATGGCAAAACCATTCGTGCTGCTCGCAATACCTTTATTGGTGAGCAAGAGCAATTTGGTGATGACGGTGCGGTCATTGACCACAGCTATGGTTACGTCAACGTACTGGGAGAGATGCATCCACAAGGTTGGAGTTACTCATACAATGATGAAGTCGGCGCGCTCGACCATATCCTTATTAGTCCAAGCTTGTCGAAGCGTGTCGTTGATGCCACTGAGTGGCACATCAATGCGGCGGAGTCGACGCTGTTTGACTATAACGATGAATACAAAGGTGATTTGCCTAAGTATCAAGACCATTATCGTTCTTCTGACCATGATCCTGCGGTAATTGATCTGAATATGCGTGGTGGTTCGGTTGGCTTAGTGGGTTTATCAGCGATGCTGCTGTTAGGTCTACGTCGACGTAAACAAGGATAATTATCCTCTGCAGCAAGGTGTTTACAGCCTTGCTGCTTTTTTTCTCCCCATTTTTACTTGCCTTTCTGCCATCTTGTTGCAAAATACCGCCTTATTTTTCGCAAACTCAATACCACAGCGAGCGCTATGCTACTCATCATTGATAATTACGACTCCTTTACTTTTAACCTGTTTCAGTATTTTTCTGAACTGGGTGCCGAAGTAAAAGTGGTGCGCAATGATGAAATTGATATTGCTGGTATTGAAGCGTTAAACCCCTCTCATTTAGTTATCTCTCCAGGACCTTGTACACCTAATGAGGCAGGAATCTCCTTAGAGGTGATCAAGCACTTTGCAGGTAAATTGCCACTACTCGGTGTTTGTTTAGGTCATCAGGCGATCGCTCAGGTCTTTGGTGGTAAGGTGATCCGTGCTCGTGAAGTGATGCATGGTAAAACCTCACCCATTCGTCATAACAACAAAAGTGTGTTTGCTGGCCTCAATAACCCATTAACTGTTACCCGTTATCACTCATTAATCGTCGAAAAAGAATCGCTTCCAGATTGCTTTGAAATAACGGCATGGACTGAGTTAGAGAGTGGCGATTTCGACGAAATTATGGGTTACCAGCACAAGTCGCTTTGTCTACATGCGGTTCAATTTCACCCAGAATCTATCAAAACTGAACAAGGTCACGAGCTTCTTAACAATTTCCTGTCTCAAAAATAGTCGATCTTGATCACTCTTTTCTGTTTTCTTATCCATCATAAGTTTTACTTATTAAATTGAAAAATTATTCGTCTTTACTGATGTCAAAGTGAGCAAAACCTTATTTGCTGACTTTCTTGGTGGATGCAGGAAAAAACGCTTCATTCCCATTCAATTTTGATGCATAAATACTCATGAGGCAGCGGTGAGTTTTGTTCTTTAGCTACTTAAAAAGTATTTTTCACTATTGCTATGGTTAAATAATTGTAAATACAATGCTGCATCTGTGGAAAAGCGATAGAAAATCTTTTCTTTCTTTATGAGTTCGAGGGATCGCTCTTGGTCCGTAACTTAAAATGGAAGAGTGAAGCGCCTTTCTCCCACATGCTGTAATGAGAAGGAATGTGTTATGACAACGGAAAAAGCGGTAACTCGCGAGTGGTTTGATGAGGTAATGGTACCTTGCTACAACCCAATGGAAATGATTCCAGTAAAAGGCGAGGGTGCTCGCGTTTGGGACCAGCAGGGGAATGAATATATCGACTTCGCGGGTGGTATTGCCGTGAGTTGTTTAGGCCACTGCCATCCGGCGATGGTAAATGCAGTTACTGAACAAGCTAACAAGATTTGGCATCTGAGTAATGTCATGACCAACGAGCCAGCACTGCGCTTGGCGAAAAAACTGACGGAAGTTAGCTTTGCTGAACGAGTTTTCTTCGCTAACTCAGGTGCGGAAGCCAATGAAGCGGCGCTGAAACTAGCACGCCGCTGGGCGGCAGATGTTCATGGTACTGAAAAGTCAGAAATCATTGCTTTTAACCAAGGTTTCCACGGTCGTACTTTCTTTACGGTCACTGTTGGTGGTCAAGCTGCTTATTCTGACGGTTTTGGTCCTAAGCCGGGCGACGTATCACACATTCCTTATAATGATATCGCTGCGCTTGAAGCTCAGATGTCAGAGAAAACCTGTGCAGTGATGATGGAGCCGCTACAAGGTGAGGGTGGTATTGTTTCTCCTCAGCCTGAGTTTGTTCAAGCGGTTCGTGAGTTATGTGATAAATATAATGCACTGCTTATTTTTGATGAAGTGCAAACGGGTAATGGCCGTACTGGTCACTTTTATGCCTACCAAGGTCTAGGTGTAACGCCCGATATTTTGAGCACGGCGAAATCTCTTGGTGGTGGTTTCCCGATTGGCGCTATGCTAACGACTGAGAAACTTGCTGCACACATGAAAGTGGGGACGCACGGTTCTACTTACGGCGGTAACCCGTTAGCGTGTGCGGTAGCAGAAGCGGTTGTGGATGTAGTGTCGAGCCCAGATGTTCTGGCTGGTGTCGCTGAGCGTGAAGCGTGGTTCCGCGATGGTCTACAAAAAATAAACGCAAAATACGGTATTTTCAGCGAAATTCGTGGAAAAGGCCTACTTCTTGGTGCTGCGCTGAATGAAGAGTGGCAAGGTCGTGCTCGTGATGTTTTAGTAGCTGCAGGCCAACAAGGCCTAATGGTCTTGGTTGCGGGTGCAAATGTGGTTCGTTTTACCCCATCACTAGTGATTACCAAACAAGAAGTTGAAGAAGGATTAGCTAAACTAGATAAAGCGATCAGCACCTTAGTGGCGTCGTAAACTTAGTTAGCAATTAAATACTCTCTCGGATGTTTGGATGTGCCGGGAGAGTTTGCGTCAGGAGGGATTATTGATGCTTGTTGTTCGTCCTATCTCTATGTCTGATTACGACGCGCTGCATACTTGCGCGGTAGAATCAGGACACGGTTTTACTTCTCTTCCTGTGAATGAAGAGCTTCTTACTAACCGAATTACCCATTCTGAATACAGTTTTGCCAAGCAAGATGTGACGACACCGACCGACGAAGGTTATTTGATGGTGGGTGTTGATACAGAAACTGGTGAAGTGGCGGGTACCACAGGTATAGAAGGTGCGATTGGCTGGGATGTCCCTTTCTATTCTTATCACATTAGTACGGTGGTGCACTCGTCACCAAAACTCAACGTCAACAATGTCGTTAAGCTTCTGACCTTTGGGAATAATTACACTGGATGCAGTGAGATTTGTACCTTGTTCTTACGCCCTGAATTCCGTGGCGGATTGAATGGTCGATTGATGTCTAAATGCCGCTTTTTGATGATGGCAGAGCACCCAGAACGTTTCTCTAAAACGATTTTTGCTGAAATGCGCGGTGTGTCCGATGCGGAAGGTAATTCTCCATTTTGGAAGTGGTTACAAGAGCATTTCTTTTCTATCGATTTTACCTTGGCAGATTATCTGACCGGAATTGGTAAAAAAGGTTTTATCGCAGATCTAATGCCAAAGCTTCCTATCTATATCAACTTGCTCAGCAAAGAAGCGCAAGAGGTGATTGGGCAGGTGCATGAGAATACGCGTCCGGCCTTGAAGCTTCTTGAAAACGAAGGCTTTACTTGCCGTAACTATGTCGACATTTTCGATGCAGGCCCTACGGTTGAATGTGACCTTCGCAATATTCAAGCGGTTCGCGACTCTTTCCGAGCTCAAGTAGCGATTGCAGAGCACTCGAGCTCTCAAGATTATTTGGTGGCAAATACCTCGTTTGAGAACTTCCGAGCGGTGGCGGCCAAAGCGGCATACGACCCAGAAAGTGGCAAGGTATTGCTCACAGCAGAAGCAGTACAAGCACTGAATGTCGCCGAGGGCGATATGGTGCGTATGCTGGCTCAATAACAGTCAAATAATAAGATGGTGGTCGATTACCACCACGCTTTAAGAGAAGCGGAAGTTCTGCTGCTCTTATCTCATTCAATTTAAGGAACTTCACTATGACTCAATGGATCGCAGGTAACTGGGTTGCAGGCCAAGGTGACACTTTTCAGTCACTATCCCCATACAACAATCAAACTATTTGGGAAGGTCAGTCAGCTACTGCTCAACAGGTTGAAAGCGCCGTCTCAGCTGCTCGTCAGGCATTTATCGAGTGGAAGAAGCGTCCATTTGAAGAGCGTGAAGCCATCGTTTTGTCTTTCGCAGAGAAAGTGAAAGAACGTAGTGAAGATATTGCCATCGCCATCGCCAAAGAAACGGGTAAACCGTTATGGGAAACGCGCACTGAAGCGGGAGCGATGGCTGGCAAAATTGCGATTTCTATCCGTGCGTATCATCAGCGTACCGGCGAGACCCAACGCGAAGCCGCTGGCAACCAAATCGTCCTCCGTCACAGGCCTCTTGGTGTCATGGCTGTCTTTGGGCCTTATAATTTCCCAGGTCACCTACCTAACGGTCACATTGTGCCTGCGTTACTAGCAGGGAACACTGTGGTCTTTAAACCATCTGAGCAGACGCCACTTGTAGGCGAGTTAGCCATGAAACTTTGGGAAGAGGTTGGTCTTCCTTCTGGTGTCATTAATCTTGTTCAGGGCGGCAAGGAGACGGGCATTGCGCTTGCTGATTCTAAAGGCATTGATGGCGTACTGTTCACAGGTAGCGCCAATACGGGACACATTCTGCATAGGCAATTCGCGGGGCAACCGGGCAAGATGTTAGCGCTAGAAATGGGCGGCAATAACCCGCTGGTGATCAGTGAAGACTTTGGGGATATTGATGCTGCGGTTTATACCATTTTGCAATCGGCATACATCAGTGCTGGACAACGCTGTACCTGTGCAAGACGCCTTTATGTGCCATTTGGGCAAAAAGGTGATCAACTGGTTGAACGCTTAATTTCTGCAATTGGTAAGATTCGTATCGATGAGCCTTTCGCTGAGCCAGCACCATTTATGGGGCCACAAATCTCTGAACAGGCAGCTGACCATATTATTGCGGCACAAGCAGAGCTCCTGAAGCTAGGTGGTAATAGCTTAGTGGAAGCGAAACGCCTACAAGCCGCTTTCGTTACGCCTGCGTTGATTGATGCAACGAATATCGATCAGCTACCAGATGAAGAGTACTTTGGTCCCTTATTACAGCTAGTACGCTATGAAACGCTACCACAAGCAGTAGAACTCGCAAACGATACTCGTTTTGGTTTGTCGGCAGGTTTGATTTCGCAAAGCGATGAAGAGTGGCAGTACTTCGTTGACCATATTCGTGCAGGCATTGTAAACCGTAACCGTCAGCTTACTGGAGCGAGTGGTGATGCGCCATTCGGAGGACCTGGTGCATCAGGTAACCTAAGACCAAGTGCTTTCTATGCGGCCGATTACTGTGCATACCCTATGGCGTCCATGGAAGGAGACAATACCGTGCTTCCTGCAACGCTAAGCCCTGGTATTGAACTCTAAGGAACTTCTGTTATGACTGTAGACGCTCTATTTAACCATTTATGGCAAGACTATATTCGCCGTCTTTGCCCTTCTGCTGATAAAGTCCATGCTCTGCTCAAAGAGGATGAAGCGCTGATTAATGACCACATTGCGCTACGTACTTTTAATGTCGGCCCTCTGGGCATCGATTCGTTGGCAAAGCACTTTATCGCTCTTGGCTACAAAGTCTCTGGTGATTATGTGTTTGAGGCTAAGAAGCTCTCTGCGATTCATTTAGAGCATAGTAATGCTCTATTACCAAAAGTGTTTATTAGTGAGCTTAGAGTCGAACTGTGTTCGCAGCAGCTGCAAGATATTGTCGCTAAACTGGTGGCTCAAGTTGAAGCGGCGAAGTTGGATAGCGCAGACTTCCTTTATGGTGGGCGTCTATGGGACTTGAGTTACGCTGATTTTCAGACGCTAGCCGAAGAGAGCGAGTATGCATCGTGGTTGGCTGCCCACGGTTATGGCGCTAACCACTTTACGGTGAGCGTAAATCAGCTGGATCGTTTTCAGGAAGTCGTAGAAGTAAACCAACACCTTCGTGAGGCCGGTTTTGCTATCAATGAATCTGGCGGCGAAGTGAAAGGTTCTCCAGAGGTGTTACTTGAGCAGTCTTCAACAATGGCGGATAAAGTTCCAGTGATGTTCACCGATTGTGAACAGACTATCCCTGGCGGCTTCTATGAGTTTGCTAAGCGATATCAAATGGCGGACGGCAGTTACTATCAAGGTTTCGTTGCGGCATCTGCGGATAAGATTTTTGAGAGTACGCACCAATAAATAATAAAAAAGCCACCTCGCGGTGGCTTTTTAGCTATTAGCTTTTGTAAAAGTAACGTCGCTAGAAATTAACGAGTACCGTAAACAACAATAGTCTTACCGTGAGCAGAGATTAGGTTCTGCTCTTCTAGCATCTTAAGAATGCGTCCCACTGTCTCACGTGAACAGCCAACGATTTGGCCGATCTCTTGACGAGTGATCTTGATTTGCATGCCATCTGGGTGAGTCATTGCGTCTGGTTGCTTCGCTAGGTTTAGTAGCGTTTGAGCAATGCGGCCTGTTACGTCTAGGAACGCTAAGTCACCTACTTTTTGACTAGTCACTTGTAGACGGCTTGCCATTTGAGCAGATAAGCGCATTAGAATATCAGGGTTAACTTGAATCAGCTGACGGAATTTCTTGAATGAGATTTCCGCAACTTCACAAGGAGATTTTGCACGTACCCATGCCGTACGTTCTTGGTCTTCTTCGAACAAGCCAAGTTCACCAATGAAGTCACCTTGGTTAAGGTAAGACAAGATCATCTCTTTGCCTTCTTCATCTTTGATCAGTACCGCTACAGAACCTTTTACGATGTAGTAAAGAGTTTCCGCTTTCTCGCCCGCATGGATTAGCGTGCTTTTAGAAGGATACTTGTGAATGTGGCAGTGTGAAAGGAACCACTCTAACGTTGGGTCGGTTTGAGGTTTACCTAGAACCATATATCTTACTTCCTCTGCAGGGTATGCTTGCTGCTTTCCATATTTGTTAGCAAGCCCGTTGGTTAAGACTTACTAGCATAAAAGCACTTTGAAGATGGCGCAAGCGATCTTCTGTTTCCTAGAAATAGTATCCTTTTTTGCGCCATTTTTCTTGATTTTAATCGTGTCATCAGACCATTTTTCTATACAAAACTGTGCACATGATCACGGTATAAAAAATCATCTACGGTTAAAGCGTGAAAGCTAACCTATTTTTCCAGTTTCTATGAGCTGTTGAAGTATTGGTCTGACGATTAATTCCATCGCAAAACTCATCTTACCGCCCGGTACCACTATGGTGTCATGTCGCGACATGAACGAGCCATCTATCATTGCCAGTAGATAAGGGAAATCGACGTTTTTGATACCACGTAGACGAATCACCACGAAGCTTTCATCTAAGCTTGGAATGCCTTTGGCGTTGAGTGGGTTGGAGGTATCCACCGTAGGGACGCGTTGAAAGTTAATATGAGTGCGTGAGAATTGCGGGGTAATATAACTAAGGTAATCATCCATTGAACGGACAATAGAGTCGGTAACCGCTTCTCTGGAATGCCCTCTATCGCGAGTATCACGAACAAATTTCTGAATCCACTCCAAGTTGACTATCGGCACCATGCCGATAAGTAAGTCGACATGTTGAGCTGCGTTTACCTCTCCGTCGACAACACCACCGTGTAAGCCTTCATAAAACAGTACATCGGAATTTTCAGGCAGATCTTGCCAAGGCGTGAATGTGCCAGGCATTTGATTGTATGGTACAGCTTCATCAAACGTATGCAGGTAGCGACGAAACTGACCTGTGCCATTTTGTCCGTAGTTGCGGAAGAATTCTTCTAACGCAGGGAAGTCATTTGCTTGCGGGCCAAAGTAACTGATGTGTTTTCCTTGCTCTTTGGCTTTGCGGATCTCGATATCCATTTCTGGACGAGTAAAGCGGTGAAAGCTGTCACCTTCAATAAAAGCGGGCTTCACGCTCATCATGTTGAACATTTTGCGAAACGCTTCTGACGTTGTTGTTGTACCTGCTCCAGAAGAGCCGGTCACCGCAATAATGGGGTGTTTTGCAGACATAACACTTCCTGTGTAATGATAGTTATAATTTTGTTTTGCTAACCCTATGAACTATTTAGACGTTGTTTGCTCATTTAGGTTCAATAGCGTTTTACTATAGCACTAGATTGTCATGCTCACGTCATTTACATCGAACGACGTAGCTGAATATCGACGGTTTCATGTAATTCGGAGAAGACAATTACAGCCTCTCCGCTCTCTAGTTGAGCTTTGACGTGCGATACCTTATCGTCCAACGACCACTCAGTGTCGCCGTAGTCAGTACCTTCACGCAATACGAATTCTTTGATCAAATTATCCAGCGTTTCTGCTGCGATTTGTTGCCATGGAATAATCATAAATACCTCATCACTCTATGATACGGGAGAGTATACCGTCATGTGGACGAGTGGAGTAGGTGGCGATAGTAGTTTGGCAAGGTTTCTTCTAGCCAAAACTTAGGTTGACGCAGACTGCCAGACATAAAACCCACATGGCCACCACGTTCGTGTAGGCGATAGTCAATATGAGCAGGGAGGGCGAAGTTTGGAATGACTTCATGGCTCATAAATGGGTCATCCTTTGCGTGGATAAATTGAGTGGGAACAGTAATGTCACACATTCTTTGTAATCCAGAGCATTGATTGTAATAGTCTTCAGCATCCCGAAAACCATGCAGTGGTGCGGTGATTAGGTCATCAAACTCGTACAGTTTGCGCATGTTTTGGATTTTTTCCGCCGTAAGACCTAATACATCACTGAGAAGATGCAGTTTGTTTAGCGCGTTCTTTTTCATTGAGCTGAGTAGGTATGAGCGATATAGCTTGGAAAAGCCCTGCTCAATTCGTCGAGCACATGCACCGAGATCCAACGGTGCAGAGACAATCGTTGCGCCATCCAGTTTGCTGTCATTCTGGTAGTGAGCAAGATAATTCGTCAGCATGTTGCCCCCTAACGAAATGCCTACAGCAGCCTTCTTGGCATTTGGGTAACGATGATCCAAAAGCTCGATAAACTGCCTAGCATCACCAATTTCACCAGAGTGATAGGCACGAGCTAGCCGGTTCGGGTTGGGACCGCAGCCGCGAAAATGCATCATAACAGAGAGCCAGCCTTGCTGAGCAAAAGCGTGCATTAAGCCATTGGCATAAGGGCTATTGAAACAGCCTTCTAGCCCATGAAACAGAACAAAAACAGGTTTGCTTTTCGCGCTTGATGAATGAGGCTCTTCACTCCATGCAAGCTCAACAAAGTCGCCATCTGGCGTGTCCAACGTTTCCCAAATTGGTTCAAACAAAGGCTTTCTTCTTACGAAGCGAGGAATCAAGGTTTGTATGTGCGGGTTACCAAGTCCTTTGGCGGCAATAAATTTAGCAGTACTCATAGGGTGAATTCATCGACTGTGTTGGATAATAACAGGGCTTTTAATTTGTCTACGCCGATTTGAAGTTGTTCGATCGTTTGTGGCGAGCTTAACGACAAACGCACTGCCGGCGCTACCGAGCCACCGGGTGGGGCAAACAGTTCACCGGATTTAACGATAATACCCATCTCTTGGGCTTTGCTAACGAACTCACTAAGGCGCCAGTTTTCTGGGAGGGTTAGCCAAATATGAAACCCACCTGTTTGATAGCCTAGCTCAAAACCATCGAGGGCACGTGTCGCAATATCAATACGCGCTTTCATCTCTCTGTGTATGAGCATTAAGTTACGTTCTGCGTCACCAGAGGTTAGCATTTCACAGGTTAGTGCGGTGAGTAGAGGGCTAATCATCCAGCTATGAGTTTGTAGCGTCACCAATAGCTTTTGATACAGTTTTTCTGGTGCATGGACATAGCCCACCCTCAACCCGGGAGCGAGGCATTTTGAGAAAGCACCAATATGAACCACGCGTTCTGGGGCGTAATTAACCATAGGGGCTGGTGGAGATTCGAGTAGCAATCCGTTGATTTCATCTTCAATGATGTAAACATTGTACTGCTCACACACACGAATAATATCGAGTCGACGCTCTTCAGGCATGATTGCCGTGGTCGGGTTTTGTAGTGTCGGCGTGAGATAAATAAATCGTGGTGAATAGCGCTGACAGCAGACTTCAAGCGATTCTGGAGTGACACCAAACTCATCCATCTCAACCCCTTTTAGGGTCAATTGGTTCTGGCGCGCTAGGCTAATGACGCCTGGATAAGTGTACTTTTCAACCAACACCGTATCACCTGCTCTGGTGAAAGTATCTAAAACCATTTGAATGGCATGTTGAGCCCCCGAGCTAAATAGTAGCTTGTGGGCGTGCAGTTTAATGCCTTTGCTGTTTAACCACTTAGTGACAATCGAACGATGCGCATCCAGACCAGAAGGAGGCTGATAGATCATTAGTTGGTTCAAATGAGCCGGAGAGGTGGAGATCCTCTGCATCGCTTGCTTCAGCATGTCACTGCGATCCAGCTGCGGTGGAATGTTATAACCAAAATTGTATTCATTCGGATCGACACTGCTTTCTTCAAACGCCCAGCTGGGTTTATTGGTATCTGCCACATAAGTTCCGGCACCTACTCGAGCTTCAACTAAGCCACGACGCTCGATTTCAGAATAGGCGCGAGTAATGGTGCCAACCGTGACATGCAACTGATCAGCAAGCCAACGATGGGTCGGTAACTTGCTATTGCTTGCCAATTCTCCTGACTCAATTTGATGTGCGATCTGATCGGCGATCTGTTTGTAGATCGGTGTTGGATCTTGCTTGTATACCGTAATTGTTTCGATTGTCATGGTGACAATAAACCTTTTGCGTCTGTTTTGATCGTTTGTTAGGGTTATTTTGGTCGCCAATTAACAATAAAGCAACGTAATTTTTGTAATTGTATCGGTACAATTTTTGGAGGAATCATATGGATTGGTCATTTTTCTTGTCTGTGGCACTTTTTGCCGTTGTCATGACTGGGACCCCAGGCCCAAATAATGTCATGTTGACAGCTTCAGGCGCGAACTTTGGCTACATGCGCTCGATACCTCATTTTTTCGGTATTGGATTTGGCTTGATTAGCCTCATTTTGCTCAATGGTGTGGGTTTAGGTGTGGTGTTTAAGACTTACCCAGTGGTGCAAGAAATTTTGAAATGGCTTGGTAGTGCATACTTGTTGTATTTGGCTTGGCGCATTCTAACCGCTGGTATTAACAAAGGAGATGGTGCTCAGCAGGCAAAGCCCATGACATGCTTGGAAGCCATGTTGTTTCAATATCTGAATCCTAAGGCGTGGGTTATGTCAGTTACGGCGGTCAGTTCATTTGCCATTGCTGGTGAGTATTATTGGTGGTCCTTGATTGGCATTTCGGTGATTTTTCTAGTGGTTCAGCTACAAACTTCGTCTGTGTGGGTTGGTTTTGGCACCTTTATTCGTCGTTGGCTGTCGACTCCCACTGCGTGGCGACGCTTTAACTCTAGCATGGCGGCGCTGACAGCTTCTTGTGTAGTGTTTATCTGGTAGGGAGTTCGCTGATAGGCTTAGCGAAGATCAATCCCAGATGTTCGGCGCCAAGTTGTCGACAGTAGATCAGTACTAGTGGCTCGTGATCTTGGGGGATCAGTGCAAGGCTATTGATACAGTCAACAAGATCGGACTGCTGTTGTTTTTCCAGACTGAGTTCAAATTCTAGGGCTTCACGATAAAGGCTATCAACTACGTTGTGTTTGAGTTGGCGACGGATATCGCGATATTGGTGCAGGAGCTGTTCGGTTCGCCCTAAACAAGACTGGACTAGATGCCAGTCTTCAGATTGAAAGCGAACCGATTGTTCGTCGAGCCATTTCAGCAACAGTAGCAGATTCACATTACCATGAAATTGATTTTGCAAATTTAAGCACGCTTCTTTCACTTCACGCACACCGTAATATTGCAGGCTAAACTGCCAAAGGTGTTCTAGGGTGAGTGTGGAAGATACGTGCTCTGTTGTCATTACTGATTAAATTCCTGTTCCATTTGCTCAAGAACTTCTTGCTGGGCCATCCACTCCATTTCTACGTCTTCGAGCTCGGATTTGCTAGAAGCCTGTTTGGCAAGTACTTCATTGAGTTTAGCTTTATTTTCCGCATCATACAGAGAAGTATCGGACAATTGCTCTTCTGCCTCAGCGACAAGGGCGGATAACTTATCCATTTTTTCTTCAAGTTTTGTCAGTGTTTTGCGAATTGGTGCAGTTTGCTTTCTAAACTCAGCTTCTTTACGTTTCTGTTCTTTCTTCGCTGCTGCGCTATTGTTAGAGCTTTTCTCTGGCTCGTTCTCTTGGGCTTCTTTGCGCTCTAGTCGCTGCTGGTCGGTGAGCCACTTATAGTAGTCCACCAAATCACCATTAAATGGTGCCACTTGGCGATCGTGCACAAGATAAAGATCATCGGTGGTCGCGCGCAATAAATAGCGGTCGTGACTGACGATAACCATCGCACCTTCAAAGGTTTGCAGTGCCAAAGTTAGCGCTTGGCGCATATCAAGATCTAAGTGGTTGGTCGGTTCATCGAGTAGTAGTAAGTTTGGTTTTTGCCAAACGATCAGAGCCAACACCAGACGTGCTTTTTCACCCCCAGAAAAAGGCGCGACTTTTTCCAGTGCTTTTTCTCCTTGGAAACCAAAACTACCTAAGTAGTCACGAAGCTGCTGCTCGGTATGTTGAGGCGCAATTTGCATCATGTGCTGTAAAGGTGTTTCTTCCGGATGAAGTGTCTCTAATTGATGCTGAGCAAAGTAACCGATTTTCACGCCTTGCGAGTAGTTGAGATCGCCACCCTTTGCGTTGAGCTCTCCAGAGAGCAGCTTAATCAGTGTCGATTTACCTGCGCCATTACGACCTAGCAGACCAATGCGGCTACCGGGAACGAGATTTAGACGAATCTTCTCTAATATGACGTTATCGTCGTAACCGGCCGAGACGTCATCCATCATAATGATAGGATTAGGAAGCGCGGCTGGCTCTCTAAATTCGAAACTGAATGGATTATCAAACTGAGCGGGAAGCACCTTCTCCATGCGTTCTAATGCTTTAATACGGCTTTGTGCTTGGCGAGCTTTAGACGCCTTATAACGGAAGCGGTCAATATAGCTTTGCATGTGAGCCATCTGCTTTTGTTGCTTCTGATATTGCGCTTGTTGCAAGATCAGCTTTTGCGCACGCTGATCTTCGAACGAAGAATAGTTACCCGTGTACTCATTTAGCAGTTGGTTTTCGATATGGATAATGCGACCAACGATCGGATCCAAAAAGTCTCGGTCGTGTGAGATCAGAACCAAGGTACCCGGATAGTTTTGCAGCCAACGCTCTAGCCACATGACGGCGTCTAGATCTAAGTGGTTGGTTGGTTCGTCGAGTAGCAGTAGATCAGAGCGGCACAGCAGAGCTTGCGCGAGGTTTAAACGCATGCGCCAACCACCTGAGAACTGTGTTAGGCTCCAACTCATTTGTGCTTGACTAAAGCCAAGGCCATCAAGCAGTTCAGCGGCACGTGCACGGATGCTGTAGCCACCAATCACTTCAATCTTACCGTGAAGCTCTGCCACTAGTGTGCCATTGTCTTGTTTCTCGGCTTCAACCAGAGCTTGTTCTAGTGCACGATATTCTCTATCACCATCAATGACATATTCGATAGCACTGCGATCTAACGCAGGGGTTTCCTGTGCTACCCAAGCTAACTCCCAATGCGCAGGTTGGCTAAACGAGCCAGCATCGATGGAAAGCTCATCTTTTAGCAGAGCAAAGAGCGTGGATTTACCACAGCCATTTTTACCTACTAAACCTACTTTATCACCTGGGTGAATGGTTGCAGAGGCTTGATCGAGGAGTGGTTTACCACCTCGAAGCAATTGAATATCAGAGAAGGTGATCATATGAATACAGCTAGCTTGTTATTGAGTTTTTGACCAACGAATACTAGGGGCAAAGTGTTTAAATGTCGATCATTATCCGATCCTACTCATCGCAAACTAACCTGCACCTTGGCGTAAGTTTGGGTTATGATGGAACAAACTGATAACAAAAATAGAATGATTTAAATAACAATCATATCTATCTACCCTTAAGCTTTAAGGGTATCGCTAGGTTTAAGGATAGACGTCTAGGAATGACTTCCATACTCGAAAGCACCAACACATCCCCCAAGGTTCTGGTCATCTATGCCCATCCAGAGCCGCAAAACTCGATTGCCAATCAGGTAATGCTCAAGAAGATTGAATCTCTTGATAATGTCACCCTAAGAGATCTGTACGCTCTGTATCCTGACTTCTTTATTGACGTTAAAGCTGAGCACCAGCTTTTGCTCGATCACGATGTAATTGTGCTTCAGCATCCTCTCTATATGTACTCTTGCCCCTCTTTGTTAAAGGAGTGGATTGACCGTGTGCTGGGTAAAGGCTTTGCCTTCGGTGATGATTGCGCATTGGAAGGTAAGTACTGGCGTAGTGTCATTACTACCGGAGGTAAAGAGTCTGCCTTTAGTCAATCGGGCTACAACAAGTACCCGTTAGAGCAGATTTTGCAGCCATTCGAGCTAACGGCTGCCCTGTGTAAAATGCAGTGGATGGAGCCGCTGGTGCTCTATTGGTCACGACGTGTCGGTGATATGGAGCGATATCAACATGCGGAATTGTACCGCCAATGGTTAATGCATCCGTTTGATGAATCTTTGATGATGTCCACGCTGCAAGGTGCGGAGGTGGAACATGGCGATGACTAACGATTTCTTGCAAAGCGGTGTTATTTTCCTCTCTGCTGCTGTGGTTGCGGTTCCCATTGCCCAGCGCCTTGGATTGGGCAGTGTTCTCGGCTATCTGTTGGCTGGTGTTGCCATTGGCCCATGGGGGCTAGGGCTTATTAGCGATGTGGATGAAATACTTCATTTCTCCGAATTTGGTGTCGTACTGCTGCTGTTTTTAATTGGCTTGGAACTGAATCCTAAGAAGCTGTGGCAGATGCGAGTTCCCATCCTTGGTTTAGGTGGTGCACAGGTTGTCGTCACTACTTTGATTCTTTCTGCGATTGCTTCTTTATTTAATCTCTCTTGGCAAACCAGTTTAGCGATAGGAATGGGCCTCGCGCTTTCATCTACTGCGATAGCCCTTCGAGTTATTGAAGAGCAAGGGCTAGGAGGCGGCGAGACTGGACAATCCGGCTTTGCCGTTCTGCTGTTTCAAGATATTGCGGTTATTCCAATGTTGGCATTACTGCCACTATTAGCAGGCAACACAGCGGGCAACTGGGCAGACATTATTTGGATGTTAGCGGGCGTTTTAGGCTTGCTGGTGGGCGGCCACTTTCTGATTCGTCCTCTGTTTCGTTATGTCGTCATGAGCGGTGTGCGTGAGTTGTTTACCGTGGCCGCATTGCTGCTAGTGATTGGTATTGCTGCCTTTATGCAAAAGCTTGGGTTATCCATGGCTTTAGGTACGTTTTTAGCAGGGGTGTTACTGGCCGAAAGTGAGTACCGGCATGAGTTGGAAATCGCCATTGAGCCATTCAAAGGTCTGCTGCTAGGGTTATTCTTTATCGCGGTGGGTATGGCGGTAAACCTTGGATTACTGATTTCTGAACCACTCGCTGTGCTGTTTGCTGTGGTGTCTTTGGTCATTATCAAAGGGCTTATCTTGTACGTACTGGCCCGTTTGTTTGGTATCGGACCGAAATCGCGCAGTAAAATGGCGGCGATTTTAAGCCAAGGCGGTGAGTTTGCCTTTGTCATCTTTACGGCGGCGAGTGCGCAAGGGCTATTGCCTGCCGAAGAGTCTGCCTTTCTGCTAGTTGTGGTGAGTTTGTCCATGGTAACCACACCATTGCTGCTTATGGGACAGAAAAAATGGTTTGAGAAATCACTCAATCATGTAGAAGAAACCACCATTAAAACCGATGTTGAGGATCGACAGCCTAGAGTGATCATTGCTGGCTTCGGACGATTTGGACAAATTGTCGGTCGTTTGATGTACGCCAATAAGGTCAAAGTTACCGTATTAGAAAGTGATGCGAGCCAAATTCACCTGTTAAGAAAATACGGTTATAAGGTGTTTTATGGTGATGCGACTCAGGTGGATTTGTTAAGAGCGGCGGGCGCCGATAAAGCCGAGGCTATCATTATCTGTACCGATTCTCCTGAGGAGATCATGGAAGTGGTGGACCTTTGTCATAACCATTTTCCTAAGCTTAGAGTCTTAGCGAGGGCTCGAAGTCGAGTAGAGGCCTATCAGCTTATGAATCATGGCGTGCAATGTTATTCGCGAGAGACATTTTTGGGCGCCCTAGATTTAGGTCGACAGGCATTAGTGGAGCTAGGATTTCATCCTTATGAGGCAAAGCGCGCAGAAGCGCACTTTAGAAAGCTGGATAATGCCATGCTTAAAGAGTTGTTGCCTCAACACAGTGAAGATAAAGAATTGGCACAAAGATCGAAAGAAGCTCGTAAAGAACTCGAAGAAATCTTTGGCCGTGAAATGGAAAATGATCGCCAATCGCGTAATTTCTGGGATTAACGTTGAAGTTAAAGCTATTGCGGTTGAAGGTCTGAATTAGGAAGTAACATGAGCAGTACCAAGAAACGTTTTATTGCGGGGGCAAGCTGCCCTAAGTGTAGCCAGCAAGACAGTTTGCGCTGGTGGATAGACAACAATGTTGAGTGGGTGGAGTGTGTAGAGTGTGAGTTCAAGGAACAACGCACGCCAAAAGCTGTAGAGAAAACTGAACGCAGTGATGAGGAATTAATCGGAATTTTTAAGCCTGAATGATTGAGTTTCTTATTTCTGACCCCATAATATGCGAACACGCCGCTTAAAGGCGGATTAATTTTTGATGAGATGATCATTTGAGTCGGTTTGCTGTTCGCAAAAAGGCTTTGCTTTAATGATCTCTCAAGGCCAATCCTTTGGAGCTCACATGAAAGTTACTCAGAACGCAGTAGTTAGCCTAGCGTACCAAGTAAAAACAGAAGACGGTGTTGTCGTTGATCAATCAACAGTAGAAGCACCTCTAGATTACCTACACGGTCACAACAACCTAATCGTTGGTCTAGAAAAGGAACTTGAAGGCAAAGAAGCGGGTGATAAATTCACAGCTACTGTTTCTCCAGAGGATGCTTACGGTGAACACAATGACGCATTAGTACAACGTGTACCAGCGAATGTATTCCAAGGCGTTGACACTATCGAAGTGGGCATGCGTTTTCTAGCGGATACAGACCAAGGTCCAATCCCTGTTGAAGTAACGGAAGTAGACGGTGACGAAGTTGTGGTTGACGGTAACCACATGCTTGCAGGCCAAACACTAACGTTTGATGTTGAAGTGGTTGCGATTCGCGAAGCTAAGGCAGAAGAAATTGAACATGGTCATATTCACCAAGGTGGCGGCTGTTGTGGCGGCGAAGGTCACGGTGAAGAAGGTGGCTGTTGTGGTGGTGACGACCACGGTGAGAAAAAAGAAGACGGTTGCTGCGGTGGCGGCGGTTGTGGTTCTCACTAATCGTTGAGTTTTGAAAGGCCTCCCTATGGGAGGTCTTTTTGGTTTTAAACAGTAGGGAAGTAGGAACGAACGGTATGACTAAGCCTTTTGCAATTGCGATTCATGGTGGCGCTGGAACCATATTGCGTGAACAGATGACTGAGACATTGAAGCAAGAGATATTGGCAGCACTGACTCAATCAGTTCAGGCGGGCGCTGCGATATTGGAAGCGGGTGGGGACGCTCTAGATGCAACAGTAGCAGCGGTTAAAGTGATGGAAGACTCGCCACATTTTAATGCGGGAAAAGGCTCGGTATTAACTCATGATGAAATGGTTGAGATGGATGCTTCTGTGATGCATGGCGCGGCTATGGATGCAGGCGCAGTCGCTGGCGTTCGTCATATTCGTAACCCCATTGAGCTGGCGCGAGATGTGATGCGCGATAGCGATCATGTGTTATTAATCGGTGAAGGCGCGGAGAAGTTTGCATTTGAACATCAACACGAATATACCGAGCAAGATTACTTCTTTACTGAGCGTCGCTACGAACAATTACTTTCGATGAAAGAGAAAGGATTGTTTGCCCTGTCTGAATCGAAATATCCAGATGACAAAAAATACGGCACGGTAGGGGCGGTGGCACTGGACAGCCATGGCAACTTGGCTGCCGCGACAAGTACTGGTGGTGTAACCAATAAAAAGTACGGCCGCGTTGGTGATACTGCGATTATCGGCGCAGGTACCTTCGCTGAAAACGGCAATGTTGCGGTATCAACCACCGGAATGGGTGAGTACTTTATCCGTAAAACCGTTGCCGGTGATGTCGCGGCGCGAATGCGCTATCTAAAAGAAGACGTTCATACGGCGTGTGAAGCGGTAATTCAAGGTGAACTGAAAACCATGGGTGGCGAGGGTGGCTTAATTGCAGTGGATGCTCAAGGTGATGTTCATTTTGGTATGAATAGCTCAGGTATGTACCGCGCCTCGGTAGATTGCCATGGTGAGTTAACTGTAAAGATCTATGCTGATGAATAACAAGGCTTTTTGGATGGCTAAGCATTGAGGGGTATTGCTTAGCCTCTTAAACCTCTAAAATTGCTTGCTTATTTTCCGTCCTTTCTGTAACATTCGCGGTCCTTAATTCTCGGTCTTTTTTATTCGTTCCTTGCTTCCTCTGGACGACCGAGCCAAACGTGGAAGCTAATAATCCGTAAGGAGCAACCAATGCGTCATTACGAAATCGTATTCATGGTGCACCCTGATCAAAGCGAGCAAGTTGCTGGCAT